>JADBYT010000034.1 GCA_020402865.1 Bacteroidota bacterium
ACTCTCTTTCCCCTTCTCTTTCTCTTTCTCTTTCTCTTTCTCTTTCTAATACTCTTTCTCACTCTCACTCTCACTCTCACTCTCACTCTCTTTCCCCTTCTCTTTCTCTTTCTCTTTCTCTTTCTCTTTCTAATTCTCACTCTCTTTCTCACTCTCACTCTCACTCTCTTTCCCCTTCTCTTTCTCTTTCTCTTTCTCTTTCTAATACTCTTTCTCACTCTCACTCTCTTTCCCCTTCTCTTTCTCATTCTCATTCTCTTTCTCTTTCTCATTCACATTCTCTTTCACACACACACACCATTTATCCTCACAAAAAAAAAATCCCCCCGGAAAAACCGGAGGGATTTTTACATTATACAGTTAATCAAAACTAAGCCTTGCGCTTAATTGTACAGCCCACTGATACGGTGGTAGGTGTTTCTACCGCGCCGCCCTTTTGCAGTGCAAACATGGCGTTGTTGAGGTAGTTTACTTTGGCTGCTTTGGCATCTTTCGGACTATCGTCGATGGCGCCGTGGTACACGAGTTTGCTGTCTTTATCGAACAGGAAGCACTCAGGCGTGCGGGTTGCACCAAACGCATCAGCCATAGCCGAATTTACGTCGATGGTGTAGGCGCAGTTGTACTTCTGATCTTTTGCGTACTTGGCCATTGCGGCTTCCGAATCTTCATCGGCGCGTTTGGCTTCGTTTGAGTTTACAATTACCACACCGAACTTGAGGCGTTTAGCGATGCGGATGGCATCGGTAATGCGGCTTTCGTTGGCAATTACGTACGGGCAGGTGTTGCACGAGAAGATAACGAGTGTGCCGGTAGCGCCTTTTTCGCCGGCCAGTGTAACGTCTTTTCCGCTCACCACGTCTTTCATGGCTTTGTCGGCCATGGGCATGGCAGTTCCGGTGGCAATGGGTGTAATGTCAACCGGACGGAAAGCGGTAACTACCAATGCAGCCACAACGGCTACAGAAAGTAAACTGATTGTTTTTTTCATTGTACGAAATACTAAAGTTTCTGTTTGAATGCCTGATCCGTAATTCGGATATCTTCAAATTTACGCTATTCGGCCGGAAAAGGATTTATACCGGGAATTAATTTTTAGCCCTCACGCCGCAGTTTCATTCAGCGCAGCATAACCGGTTCTTTCCAAAGCATTTTCTTCTCGGGCGTTTCATAATTGTGCCAGAGGTAATATACTTCGCCGTTGCGGATGCGGATGTGTTTTACAAATTGCTTCGTAATACGGAATGTGCCTGTAATTTGTCCGGTTTTCAAGTCGATGCGTTTCAGGGTATAATAGCCGTTTTTCTCAAACCGTGCATACACTTCGCCGGTAACTTCATCGTGCAGGAGCGCCCGGTCCCACTCGCGCCAGTTTTTGGGGTGATGGTAGCTGATGGGAATTGAATCAATCAGTGCCAGATTTTGCGTGTACCGGAATAGCTGGTTGGCATAATGATCAAACACGAAAATAGTATCGTGAATGTAAAACAACGGTGCGTAAAGCGGCGTGTATTGCGGCGAATGCGTAAAACCGGTCATGGTGGCTGCAATAATGCGTTTATCCACACCGAGGTACATTTCCATTTTACGTGCGTATAGTCTGTCTTTGGGCTGCAAAAAATCAAACTCCCAGTTGTACTGATTCAGCAGCGGCCAGTCGGCAATGGTGCGGATTCGGTAGGCCGTTGTATCGGTTGAATTGTAGAGGTAATAACTGAAGAGCGGATAATCGCGGTTGTAGTTGCTGAACAATATTTGCGGGCCGATGGTATCGATGCAGGGAAAATACCGCGAAGCAAAATCGCGGTAAGGCAGCGCCATCAGCATGAGTTTGTTGCCGGGCAGAATTTTGATGCGGAATGCACTGTCTTTGCAAAGCACATTGTTGTAGCCTTTGTAATCGCGGTAAAGCTCAAGTGCTTCCACAGGCACATCAGCCGCACTGAGTATTTTTTGTCCTTCGGCCAGCATCACGCGCGCGGCTTTCAGGTTTTTCTCGAACGTGAGCAGCAGAAAGCGGTTGCTGTCGAGGAACAGATAATCTTCAATAAAATAGCGGTAGCTGCCAATTACGGTATCCGGGCCCGACTGCACACTGACCGTGGGCAGCACGTAGGTTTCGGCTACGAGTGTAATATTGAGTGTGAGCGTATCGCCGTTGCAGCTGCGCAGGAGTTCGGGCGTGAGTGTTTTGCGCTGCGGGGTGTAGCCGGTAAAGCTGTATTCGATGACAATGCCCGGGCGGTTTACCGTAAACAGCACATAGCGGCCTTGCTTACCGGCCAGTGCGGCGGCGCGGGGCTCGCGTACGGTAACGGAAGCACCTTCAAGCGGCATCCCGTCGTGTGCGGCGCGTATTTGTCCCTGCACATAAAGACGTTTTTCCTGCGCAGCAGCAAAGGCGGGCAGCAGGAAGAGAAGCAAGAGGAGAAACGGGGTAAAACGATGATTCATACACAAACGCTTTGCAGTAATACGCAGCGCGGTACGAAAATGCACAAAATAGGCCGTTGCAGTTTGCAGGTGGTTAAAAATTAAAGACATCCGGCTGAGGAAGGTAAACCCGCTGCCGTGCGGGCTATTTTTGTATTTTCGTGCCGGTATTGATAAATACCTCCAACAAGCGAAAACTTCATCCAACCGGATATTCTTATGAACTACGACGTTATTGTGATTGGCAGCGGCCCCGGCGGCTATGTAACTGCCATCCGCGCTTCACAACTGGGCATGAAAACTGCCGTAATTGAAAAGGCCGAGCTTGGCGGTGTATGCCTCAACTGGGGCTGTATTCCTACCAAAGCGTTGCTCAAAAGCGCCCAGGTGTTTGAATACCTCAAACATGCCGGCGATTACGGACTGAAAATAGACGGCACTGCCTCGCACGATTTTGCCGCTGTGGTTAAACGCAGCCGCGATGTGGCTTCGGGCATGAGCAAAGGCGTGCAGTTTCTGTTGAAGAAAAATAAAATTGATGTAATTAACGGCTTTGCTAAAGTGAAGCCCGGCCGCAAAGTGGAAGTAACCGCTGCCGACGGTGCGGTGAGCACACTCGAAGCCAAACACATTATCATTGCCACGGGCGGCCGCTCGCGCGAGCTGCCCAACCTGAAACAGGACGGCAAAAAGATTATCGGCTACCGCGAAGCCATGGTACTCCCGCAGCAACCCAAGTCGATGATTGTGGTGGGCTCGGGCGCCATTGGTGTGGAGTTTGCCTACTTCTACGCCACTATGGGCACCAAAGTAACCATTGTGGAATTTATGCCCACCATAGTGCCGGTAGAAGATGAAGAAGTGAGCAAGCAGCTTGAGCGTTCGTTCAAGAAGGCCGGCATCGACATTCACACCGAAGCCAGTGTGGAAGCGGTTGATACCAGCGGCGCAGGCTGTAAGGCAACCGTGAAAATGAAAGACGGAAGCACCACCACGCTCGAAGCCGATATTGTACTCTCGGCCGTGGGTGTGGTAGCCAACATCGAAGGTATCGGCCTTGAAGACGTGGGCATTGCCACCGACAAAGGCAAAATCCTCGTAAACAAATACTACGAAACAAATATCCCCGGCTACTACGCCATTGGCGACTGCGTACCCGGTCAGTCACTTGCGCACGTGGCCAGTGCCGAAGGCATTATCTGCGTTGAGAAAATCGCCGGCATGCACGTAGATGCACTCGACTACAACAACATTCCCGGCTGCACCTACTGCTCGCCCGAAATTGCTTCGGTAGGCTACACCGAGAAAAAAGCACGCGAAGCCGGCTACGATATTAAAGTGGGTAAATTCCCCTTC
>JADBYT010000035.1 GCA_020402865.1 Bacteroidota bacterium
CCGGCATCCACACATAAGAAGTTGCACCCGAAGCAGTGAGTGTAGCAGAACCACCAACGCAAATTGCCGCAGCAGATGTATTTGCAGTTACGCTGGGCAGCGGATTCACTGTTACAGCAACAGTAGCCGTTGACGAACAGCCAAACGAGTTTGTTCCGGTTACGGTGTAGGTAGTGGTAGCAGTCGGTGAAACAGAAACAGACGAACCCGTTAAGTTACCGGGCATCCACACGTATGAAGCAGCACCGTTAGCAGTGAGTGTAGCAGAACCACCTACGCAGATTGCAGAAGCAGATGTATTGGTGGTAACTGCAGGTCGAGGATTTACGATTACAGTTACTGTGGTTGTTCCGGTGCATCCCTGAGCGTTTGTTCCGGTTACGGTGTAAGTAGTGTTAGCAGTCGGCGAAACAGAAACAGTAGCGCCGGTTAAGTTACCCGGCATCCACACATAAGTAGATGCGCCGCTTGCAGTGAGTTGCGTTGTACTTCCGGCGCAGATGGTGGCTGGTGCTGCACTGGCTGTAATTTGAATATTGGGCGATACAGTGATCGTGCGGGTTGCAGTGTTGGTACAGCCGTTTGCACCGGTGCCCGTAACTGTGTAGGTAGTAGTGGTGGCCGGATTAACCGTAATCGACGAACCACTTAAGTTGCCGGGCTGCCATACATAAGAAACAGCTGTTCCGCTAGCCGTAATGGTTACCGGACTGCCAGCGCAAATTGTGGTTGCAGTGGCTGTGGTGCTGATTGTGGGGCGGGGCAATACGGTTACCGTAACAGTGGCCGAAGAAGAGCATCCGGTTACTGAGTTGGTTCCGTTTACGGTGTAGGTAGTGGTTGATGTGGGAGAAACCGAAATGCTGGCACCGGTTTGATTGCCCGGCAGCCAGATATAGTTTGTGGCTCCTGTTGCGGAGAGTGTAGTGCTTGAACCGGCACAAATACTTGCCGGACTGGCGTTTACTGTAAGTGCCGGATTGGGATTTACTACAACGTTAACTGTGGCAGTGGCTGTGCAACCATTGCTCGCGGTGCCCGTTACTGTATAGGTTGTGGTGGAAGTGGGGTAGAGTACAACCGAAGATCCGGTAAGGTTGCCCGGCTGCCACACATACGTTGATGCACCGGTGGCGGTGAGGGTTACACCTTCGCCTGCGCAAATCGGATTTTTATCGGCAGCAGCTGTTACCGTGGGACCGGTGGTTACCGTAATGGTGCGGGTTGCAGTGTTGGTACAGCCGTTGGCACCGGTGCCGGTTACCGTATAGGTAGTGGTGGAGGTTGGTGAAACGGTTATGGAAGAACCGCTAAGGTTACCCGGTTGCCATACATAGGATACTGCAGTACCGCTGGCTGAAATAGTAACCGGATTGCCTGCACAGGTACTTGTGGCGCTGGCTGTGGTAGAAACAGTAGGCCTGGGAAGCACAGTTACCAGAACAGAAGCTGTAGAAGTACAGCCGGTTGCCGAATTTGTGCCGCTCACCGTGTATGTTGTAGTAGAACTAGGCGATACTGAAATCGTAGCCGAAGTTTGGTTGTTGTTCAGCCAGATATAGTTGGTGGCTCCACTTGCAGTAAGAGTGGTGGATGAACCCTGGCATATAGTGGCCGGATTGGCCGTAGCCGTAACCGAAGGTGTGGGATAAACTGTAATGGTAATTGTACTTGTTCCCGTACAACCTGCCGAAGTGGTTCCGGTAACCGTATAAGTTGTGGTGGTCATCGGATTGAAGAAAACAGATGAGCCGCTTAGGTTACCCGGTTGCCATACATAAGTTGCTGCACCGGTTGCAGAAAGTGTTACACCTTCACCGGCACAAATTGGATTTTTACTGGCAGTTATGCTGATGTTTGCGTTTGTGTTGGATACCGTAATGGTGCGCGTAGCCGTTCGGGTACATCCATTGGCTCCTGTACCGGTAACGGTGTACGTGGTGGTAGCCGTTGGACTAACCGTAATGGATGATCCACTAAGGTTTCCCGGCTGCCATACATAAGAAACTGCTGTTCCGCTGGCGGTTAAGGTTACCTGACCTCCCTGACAGATTGTAGTTGCGGAGGCAGTGGTGCTTACCGTTGGTCGCGGCAATACCGTAACGGTTACTGTTGATGTAGAAGTACAACCGGTTGAAGAGTTTGTACCGCTAACCGTATAGGTTGTGGTGGAAGTGGGAGAAACCGTAATGGTTGAACCGCTTTGGTTGTTGTTCAGCCAGATATAGTTTGATGCTCCGGTTGCAGTAAGCGTGGTTGATGAGCCGGCGCAAATGCTTGCAGGGCTTGCTGTTGCTGTGAGCGTAGGATTCGGATTTACCACAACGGTTACCGTTGCGGTGTTGGTACAGCCGTTTGATGCGGTGCCGGTTACAGTGTAAGTCGTGGTTGTGCTTGGATAACGTACTACTGACGATCCGGTAAAGTTGCCCGGCTGCCATACATAACTCGAAGCACCCGATGCCGATAAGGTTACCCCTTCGCCTGTACAGATGTAATTTTTATCGGCCCAGGCCGTTACGTTGGGACGAGGGTTTACACAAAGACTGGCATAGTTTGTACTTCCGCAACACCATTGATTGCCAAAGCTAAGTGCATAATACATGCCGTTGAGCGACATCGGCACGTTGTTGATGGTGAGTGTAGCGGTGGTTACACCTGAGTAGGTAGCGTTGTTCGATAAAGCTACCCAGCTGCTTGTGCTGTTATTCCAGTAAAACCACTGGTAACTTACTGAACTGGCGTTACTCAACGTAGCCGAAAAAACAGCCTGAGACCCCTGACAGACAGTTTGATTGACCGGTTGCTGAAGAACAGTTGGGCAGCAAATATTTACACTCAGGCAAGCATAGTTGGTGCTTGCACAGCACCACTGGTTGCCTACACTCAAAATGTAATAGGTGCCATTCAACGACTGCGGTACGTTGTTAATCGTAAGCGTAGCCGTGGTGACACCTGAATAAGTGGAGTTGTTCGATAATGCCACCCAGTTGTTGGCACTATTGCTCCAATAATACCACTGATAACCTGTTGCATTCGTTACCGAGGCAGAAAATACAGCCTGATTGCCCACGCAAACTGTTTGATTAACAGGCTGCTGAACAATTGTCGGGCAGGTAGCATTGGCAAATAACGGAAGAAAAACTACAGAAAGGATCAGGGAAATCCTTCTGAGAAATTGGAAATGGTTGGGGCCCATTTTAAAAGATTTAGGTCTTTGAAAAAAGAGTTTTCGGGGGCGAAATTAGCCCATTAAAAGATGAAAGGCAATAGTTCGTCCTTAATATTCACATTAAGCGGTTAAAAACTTAGCAAAGGTTGAAACATAAATGGTGCAACATGCGTAAGGCCGTGGGTTTTATGTACGCAAAGAGAGATATGGATATGCTTTAAGTTGCTGTTTTTCAGCATGTAATAAAAAATCGGGCGCCGGATGATTTTTCCGGCGCCCGATTTTTTGGTGTGAATAAAACTGCGATTAATGGTTTACCATGAATCTGATATTTGCAGTTTCCCCTGTGCATGTTTGATAACGGATCAGGTATAATCCCGAGTTGAACCGGCTTACATCAAGTTGAGTTCTTGTGGATGTAATTTGCTGGCGGAATACCACCTGACCAAGTTCATTTACAACTTCCATCTGTCCGTTTCCGGTTGTTTCCACAACTAGTATTTCAGAAGCGGGGTTGGGATAAGCCTGAATGGTAAGCGAATTATCAATTCCCGACACATTCATACACGGATCCACCAGTATTGAATCAGTTACTGTGGCTGAGCAGCCATTTGTATCCGTATAGAAATAGTTGATACCTGCCATACCAGCAGATGCAGCAGCCGGATCAAATGTAGTACCGCTTACACCGGGGCCGCTGAAAGAACCACCAGCCGGTGTGGCAAGTAAAGTAATCGGAGCATCATCCACACAAATAAATTGCGGAACGCTGAAGCTGACTACCGGAGGAGTAAACAGGGTAACAGCTACCGTATCGGTTGTGCTGCAGCCATTCACAGGGTCAAGTACGGTAAGCGCCAGCGTATCACTTTGTGCGGCATATACAATGCACTGTGTGGTTGAACCTGTGCTCCAGGTATAGAGGTAGTTTCCTGCAGGGCCGCAAAGTGTAAGCGATGTGGCGCAGGCAACAGTGTCATTAAAGCTGATTACCGGCGAAGCATTGATGATAATGCTTACTGAATCAATGCTGCTGCATGAACCACTTGAATCGGTAACCGTAAGTACATAAGTACCAGTGCTGCTTACCGCATAATTCTGCGTGGTGGTGCTGTCCTGCCAGCTGTACATCCATGCACCTGCGGGACCGCTCAGGGTTACCGGAGCTGATGATGAGCAGTAGCTTGTATCAGCACCAAGTGTAAACACAGGCTGCGGAGCAACGGTAAGTGTGAAGAGTACGGAGTCTGAGCAGCCTGCACTGTCAGTAACTGTTACAGTGTAAGACGAAGTTACCGAAGGTGCTACCGAAATGCTTGAACCGCTTTGCATGACCGGCATCCAGTTAATAACCGGTGCTATGGTTGTAGAGGCTACAGTTGCTGAGAGCACAGCAGTATCTCCGGCACAAAGCACCGCCGGGTTTGAACTCACACTGAGACCCAGCGCCGGCGGTTGGGTAATGGTTACTGTTTGCTGTGTGCTGCAACCGTTAGCGTCGGTTACAGTTACCACATAAGTACCAGCCGAAAGGCCCGTCACCGCGTTGGTGCTGTCGCCATTGGGCTGCCAGATGAATGTGAGTGTACCGGTTCCGCCTGTGGCTGAAACAGTGGCTGCACCATCGCTAAGACCAAAGCACGATACATTGGTTTGCGAACTAATACTTGTGCTGAGGGCAGCAGGTTGCGTAATGGTAGCAGTTGCAGTAGATACACAGCCGTTTGAATCTGTTACCGTGCACACATAACTGCCGGCCGGTAAGCCGCTTTCGGTGGCGGCATTTCCGCCCGACGACCAGCTATATGTGTAGCTGCCTGAGCCACCTGTGGCTGCAACTAAAGCAGTTGCTGTGCTGTCGCCGTTGCAAAGCGGTGTGGTTGTTGATACAATGCTTGTCACCAGTTGCGGAGGCTGTGTTACAGTTACTGTTTGTGCAAATGTGCAGCCGTTGCCATCGGTAATGGTGCAGGTGTATGTGCCCGCTCCGATTCCACTTGCCGTAGGCAGGTTACCACCCGAAGGCGACCAGCTGTAAGTTAGCGTGGCTGTTCCGGTGGCAGTTACCGTTGCCGAACCATTGGTGCCGCCATTACACAACGGTGAAGTGCTGCTTACCGATGTAACTACCGGCAATGCATTTATCGTAACCGTAATTCCCACTGCAGCCGAATCCGAACAACCATTCAGGTTGGTCTTCATCAGGTTATATACTCCTGCAAGGGTGGCTGTATAAGTATTGGAAGTAGCACCCGGAATAATTACGCCGTTACGGTACCACTGACTAGTGCCACCCGTTGAACCGCTAAGCAGCGTGCTGCCGCCGGCACAGAATGAACTGTTACCGCTAAGCGTTACTACCGGACGCGGATTTACAGTAACCAGCACCGTGCGTGTGCCTGTGCAGCCTGATGCGTCGGTTATGGTTAACGTGTACGTAGTAGTGGTAGCAGGTGTAACTACCGGTGAAGGCCCGGTAAGGTTGCCCGGCTGCCAGTTGTAGTTATAGGGCGATGAGCCGCCAGAGCCTGAACCATTGAGGGTTGATGAGCTACCCTGACAAATTACAGAAGGCGTGGCTGTGGCTGTACCCACAACTGCCGTAGGTTGTGTGATGTTGAATGTTTGTGTAGCCGTGCAACCGTTCGCATCGGTCACGGTGCAGGTCCAGCTTCCGGCTGTGAGACCGGTTACTGAGGTGGTGCCGTCGCCGGTGGGATTGCCGGGTGTCCAGTTGTAGGTATAACCGCCAGCGCCACCGGTGGGTGTGTTAACGGATGCTGCACCGTTGTTTCCGCCGTTGCAGGAAATGTTGGTTTGCGAAGCTGGTGTAACCACAAGTGCCGGGGGCTGCGTAATGTTAAATGTGCGGGTAGCCGTGCAACCATTTGCATCGGTAACTGTGCAGGTCCATGTGCCGGCGGTTAGGCCGGTTACAGCCACAGTGCCGTCGCCTGTAGGGTTGCCGGGTGTCCAGTTGTAGGTGTAGCCACCAACGCCTCCTGTTGCAGCAGATACGGAAGCCGCGCCGTTATTTCCGCCAAAGCACGAAATATTGGTTTGCGAGGCTGCATTCAGTACAATGACTGTGGGCTGTGTAATATTAAACGTTTGTGTAGCCGTACAGCCGTTGGCATCAGTAACTGTACAGGTCCAGCTTCCGGCGGTGAGACCGGTTACTGCCGTTGTTCCGTCGCCAGTGGGGTTGCCCGGCGTCCAGTTGTAGGTATATCCGCCAGCACCACCGGTGGGTGTGTTAATTGATGCTGCACCGTTGCTTCCGCCGTTGCAGGAAATGTTGGTTTGCGAAGCAGCAGTTACTACAATCGCTCCCGGCTGTGTAATGTTAAACGTGCGGGTGGCCGTACAACCATTAGCATCAGTAACCGTGCAGGTCCAGGTGCCGGCGGTGAGTCCGGTTACCGAAACGGTGCCGTCGCCGGTGGGATTGCCCGGTGTCCAGTTATAAGTATAACCACCAGCTCCGCCTGTAGCCGCCGTTACGGAAGCTGCACCGTTATTTCCGCCGAAGCAGGAGATATTGGTTTGCGAGGCTGCATTAAGTACAATGGCTGTGGGCTGGGTGATGTTGAAGGTTTGTGTGGCTGTACACGCGTTTGCATCGGTTACGGTGCATGTCCATGAGCCGGCGGTGAGTCCGGTTACAGATACAGTACCGTCGCCTGTTGGGTTGCCGGGCGTCCAGTTGTAGGTATAACCACCAGCGCCGCCTGTGGGCGTGTTAATTGCTGCCGCACCATTGTTTCCGCCGTTGCATGAAATATTGGTTTGCGAAGCCGCAGTTACCACAAGCGCGGTAGGCTGTGTAATGTTAAAGGTTTGTGTGGCTGTGCAGGCATTAGCGTCGGTTACGGTGCAGGTCCAGCTTCCGGCGGTGAGTCCGGTTACAGATACCGTACCGTCGCCTGTGGGGTTGCCCGGCGTCCAGTTGTAAGAATATCCGCCAGCACCACCGGTGGGTGTGTTGATTGATGCAGCCCCATTATTTCCGCCATTGCAGGAAATATTGGTTTGCGAAGCAGCTGTAACCACAATCGCCGTAGGGCTGGTAATGTTGAATGTTTGTGCAGCGGTACAACCGTTGGCATCCGTAACCGTGCAGGTCCATGAACCGGCTGTAAGTCCGGTTACCGATGTGGTGCCGTCGCCAGTTGGGTTGCCGGGCGTCCAGTTATAGGTATAGGGGCCGGTTCCGCCGGTAGCTGCATTTACGGCAGCTGCGCCGGTATTGCCGCCAAAGCAGGCCACGTTGGTTTGCGAAAGCGCAGTAAGCGACGGACCTGAAACGGTGGTCACGTTAACCGTGCGTGTAATTACGCAGGCATTTGCATCGGTAATCGTGCAGGTATAGTTGCCAGTACCCAGGCCGGTAGCAGTAGCGTTTGTGCCGCCACTGGGTGCCCAGCTGTAGGTATAACCGCCCGCACCGCCGCTCACGCCCGATACTGTTGCTGTGCCGGTATTGGCCGTGCAGGAAGTGGGGGTAGATGAAATGCTGGCCGTAATCGCAGTGGGTTGGGTAATGTTGAATGTTTGTGTGGCGGTGCAAGCGTTTGCATCTGTCACTGTGCAGGTCCATGAACCTGCGGTGAGGCCGGTTACAGATACCGTACCGTCGCCGGTGGGGTTGCCGGGTGTCCAGTTGTACGTGTAGCCACCGGCACCTCCCGTGGGTGTGTTAATAGAAGCTGCACCATTATTGCCGCCGTTGCACGAAATATTGGTTTGCGAAGCCGCCGTAACCACAAGCGCGGTGGGCTGTGTGATGTTGAATGTCTGAGTGGCTGTACAGGCATTGGCATCGGTCACCGTGCAGGTCCATGAACCCGCAGTGAGGCCGGTTACTGATACTGTGCCGTCGCCGGTAGGATTGCCGGGCGTCCAGTTGTAGGTGTATCCGCCGGCACCGCCGGTGGGTGTGTTAATAGAAGCTGCACCATTATTTCCGCCGTTGCAGGAAATATTGGTTTGTGAAGCCGCAGTAACCACAATGGCTGTGGGTTGTGTGATGTTGAATGTTTGTGAGGCGGTGCAACTGTTTGCATCGGTCACGGTGCAGGTCCATGAACCTGCGGTGAGTCCGGTTACAGATACCGTACCGTCTCCGGTGGGGTTGCCCGGCGTCCAGTTGTAGGAATATCCACCTGCACCGCCGGTGGGTGTATTAATCGCTGCCGCGCCGGTGTTGCCGCCAAAGCAGGCCACGTTGGTTTGCGAAGCCGCAGTAACCACAAGCGCGGTGGGCTGTGTAATGTTGACTGTTTGTGTAGCCGTGCAACTGTTTGCATCGGTCACTGTGCAGGTCCATGAACCTGCGGTGAGTCCGGTTACAGAAACTGTTCCGTCGCCGGTGGGGTTGCCGGGTGTCCAGTTGTAGGTGTATCCGCCCGCGCCGCCTGTGGGTGTGTTAATAGAAGCCGCGCCATTGTTTCCGCCAAAGCACGAAATATTGGTTTGCGAAGCCGGCGTCACCACAAGCGCTGTGGGCTGTGTGATGTTGAATGTTTGTGTGGCCGTGCATGAGTTTGCATCAGTTACGGTGCAGGTCCATGAACCTGCGGTGAGGCCTGTAACAGATACAGTTCCGTCGCCGGTTGGGTTTCCGGGTGTCCAGTTGTAGGTGTATCCTCCAGCGCCGCCCGTGGGTGTGTTAATAGAAGCCGCACCGTTGTTTCCGCCGTTACAAGAAATATTGGTTTGCGAAGCCGGCGTCACCACAAGTGCTGTGGGCTGTGTAATGTTGAATGTGCGGGTGGCTGTACAACTGTTGGCATCAGTTACGGTACAGGTCCACGTGCCGGCTGTAAGTCCGCTTACCGACACAGTACCATCGCCCGTCGGATTGCCGGGTGTCCAGTTGTAGGTGAACCCTCCTGCACCACCTGTGGGTGTGTTAATGGATGCCGCGCCATTGCTTCCGCCAAAGCACGAAATATTGGTTTGCGAAGCCGGTGTAACTACAATTGCCGAAGGCTGGGTAATGTTAAACGTTTGTGTGGCCGTGCAGCCAATATTGTCTGTAACTGTGCAAGTCCACGAGCCGGCGGTTAGACCGCTGACTGAGGTGGTACCGTCGCCAACCGGGTTTCCGGGTGTCCAGTTGTAAGAGTAAGGGCTTACACCTCCGCCTGCAGGGTTAACCTGTGCAGCACCGTTGGTACCGCCGTTGCAGGAAATATTAATCTGTGATAAAGGCGTAAGCGATGGATTGGAAACGGTTAAGGTTGCATTTGAAGAGGTAGTGCTGCAAGGACTTTGCTGCGCAAGTACACGATAAATACAACCGTTCATTCCGGCTGTGGCACCTGTAATGGTAAGTGTAGCCGTAGTGGCTCCGCTATACACACCACCATTGGTTACGTTGGTAAAGCCGCTGCCGCAATTTACCTGCCACTGATAAGATGTAGCACCGGTAGCAGCTACGCTAAAGCTGGTATTGCCATTGGCACATACTGATGTATTGGAAGGCTGAGTGGTGATTACCGGATTTGAACAGGCCGGTGCTTCAAAAAGGCGGAAATTATCAACCGCAATTTCTTCTGACGCAGAACCATTGCTCAAAAAACTAACACGAAGATCAAGCGTAGTGCCCGTGGTGGGAATGTTAAAAATAAATTCCTGAAATCCATATCCCAGCGCCGTTCCATCACCTATAAGGTCATTATTGTTGTCCTGATTAAGCGTGGTTGTACTGCCGGAAGCCGCATTGGCATAAAAGGCAAGTCCCTTTACAAATCCCCCGCCGTCAATCTGATACTCTACAACCAAATAATCCTGATTGGCTCCAAAAACAATTGATTCCCAGGTGCCACCAAGAGAACCGTTCGCCGCGAGTAAACCTCTGAAGGATAGACCCGTTCTGCCAGAAATATTTATCCCCGACCAGGTTACATTCTGAGCCGGGCTGATAGACGTATTTACGCAGCTGGGACCGGCATCAATATCTTCGCAGGCCCAGAATTTGGAGCCCTGAAAGCTGTTGTAAGTGCCCGATTGTGTAGCAATACCGGCTACATCAGTTCTGAAAAAGTAACTTGTTGAAGGCGATCCGCACGAAAAGCTTTGTGAGGGAGTGCGTGCTCCTGAACTGGGCGCACCTACATCTTCGAAAGTGTCTGACCAGAACTGGGTCTGCGACCAGCTGAACTGATAAATCAGCAGGAGTGCAAGTGTAATAATCTTTCTCATTCGGTTTGATTATTATTTATAAAGGGTTTTGCAAAGATATACTTATTCGCGCTGGCCAAAACTGCGTATTATTACCTGCTTACGTGTTGCCAAATAGTTATGCTTTAAATCAGCAAACATTAGGCAGAAAAACGAAAACCGGGCTTTAATTTTGAAGCGCGTGATGAAATAGTGGTAATCCCTGTCTCATCGGAAAGTATATAAATGTATAAAACCTGATTGTCGATGCAAGCAGCTTTTATATGGGTATTCGTAATTTCAAGAATGGTTCCCGCTGCAGCCTGATGTGCTTCGTCTGCGTATGAAGTAGCCAGAATTTTTACGGGCTTGCCCATAAGAATTGTATCGGCGCCCTGATTCCAGGGATTGCATGCTCTTACAAGGGCATCAATTTCATCGGCACACATGTAATCCCAGCGTATGAGTGTATCGGTCAGTTCAGGATAAGCATAGTATCTGGCCTCGTTATCGTCTTGCGGGGAGGTGAGGAGTGAAGTTGAAAATTCGAGCATTTGTGCGGTATTCAGCGCTGCCAGCGCACAGCGGTCAGACAAGCGTGCGGCCAGGCTGCCGAATGTATCTTCAGCCAGTACCGGCACTGATTCCGTGAAGAGCATATCGCCTTTGTCGAAATGTTCGTTCATCAGATGCACTGAAATAGCCGATGCTGTTTCGCGTGAGCGGATCACTTCAAAAATAGGCATTGCTCCGCGGAATGCGGGTAAGGGGCCGGTGTGGAAATTAATAAAGCGCTGAGGATGCAGTGAAAGCAACTCGCTGCTCAGACGAAATGGGAAACAAACAGAAAATACCGCATCTGCTTTCAGTTCCTTAAGCCAGTCGGTCAGTTTGCTTTCTTCGTTGCGTGAGCGGATGTTTATATACGGAATGTTGGAGGGAGATAATCCTGCTTCGAGGCTTTGTACAACGGTCTTTTCTGCCTTGCCGGTGGCTACACCGCAAAGGTATTTTTCAAAGCCAAGCAACTGAATGGCCGGATATGCAAATCGTCCACCGCAAAGCAGTGCTATTCTGGGTTTCTGATCCATTAGTTGCAGGCATAACTGTTATACCATCCCGACATGTTTTGTTCAAGATCGCTGATTGAAAGAAAATCGAGCGCTTCTTTCACATTATTTACCTCACCGGTAATGTGTAAACGACAAAAGCCTTTTTCATCTTCTTCAAGTTTCACTTCATACATAGGCCCGAAGCTTTGGTTAGTGGCCTGATGGAACTGAACAAGACCGCGCGGTGTGTGGAATGTTGCGGCCTTAATTTCTTCTGATGCAGCAGCCACATCGTTTTTGTGCACTTTAACTGCTTCAAGTGCAATTACGCAAAGAGCAGCACCTTCCCAGCCAAGAAGTGAGAAGAGCGAGGCTTCGCGTCCGGCATCTTCCATGGCTTTGCAAAAAGCCTTGTTTTGCGCATTGTCAAGCTGCTTGCTCCAGGTAGCCACCCCTTTTACGCTGCTGCCCGGAAAAACAGCACGTGCAAGCATTGTTTCTTCGAGGCTGAACGGAGCCAGATATACCGGCGGGGCGTTTTCAGGAAAATACTCCCTGATTCCGCGAAAATACCATTCACAGAAATCGCCGCTGAATAATGAAAGCAAACAGGTATCCGGATGTGAGGAAAGATAGCCGGGCAGTGGAGCCATTGTGAAATCCTGCTGCGTATAGCCTGTAACATGATTAAATGCCATTTCACCGCCGCCCTGCATAAATCCGTTTACCAGCGCATAGGTATGCAAATAGCCGCCATCATAATATCCGGTTACCATTGCTCCTTTTCTGAAACCATCCTTCAGCGCCATTTGTGCAATAAGGTATGCGCCGGCCGAATTATTTAAAGAATGGTAAAGAATATTGGGGCTTGCCGGCCATTCGAGCGGCATGTTGGCTCCTGAATCGAGTACGATAAGCAAACGTTTGGCGGCCAGAAACAACGGGCGCAGCAGTTGTGCCGTTCGCTGACACACGTAGGCGAGTACAACCGTTGCATTTTCTTCGAGAAGGAGCTTTTCGGCACTTCGGTAGCACTGTTGTTTTTCGGCACCGAATCCGATATTTTCAGTCACCACACGTACATCATCAAGGCCGTTTGCACGAAGCCCTGAACGCAGTCCTTCAATCATATCGAAACTCATGGTTTCGTAATAGCTGGAGCGGGGTAATAGTATTCCTATTGTAGGCATACGCGATTATACAGAAAAAAGGAAACACGGCATCAGCCGTGCTCCCTTTTATTGTGTTGTAAAATTAATTGCGTGAAGGGAAAATTCCTTCCACTGCAATTGAATAATTGAGAACAAGATAAGGATTCATTATCGAAAACGGGAAACCGCTTCCGGTTATATCTGTTGTTCCTGAAATTACCGCACCTCCTGTAAATACATTCGGTGTGGCGCCGTTTCCGGAATACACCGAAGCACCTGCCGTTGCCGGGAAGTTGTTTACCGGCGACTGTTCATCAGCCGAAGCTGTGGAGGCTTGAATTTTTACACTAACCTGAGACAGTGTGTGAATGTGAGCCGGCATATTGGCCGTTGTCATTGTGGCTGTAGGAGAACCTGCGGCCTCGCCTAATGTATAATCCGGCAAGCCCGGACCCTGTCCCTGACCAATGGGTATACGACCCTGAAGATCGGGGAGTTTAAAAGTCTGTATGCCGTCGCCACCGTAGGTAGTGCCAAGCAATGCATAAAGAGCTGAATATTGTGCAATAGAAAGCGTTTGGCCTGCACAAAGCATATATCCTCGCGGGGCAAAATAAAACCCTAAGGTTTTTATTTCGCCGAGAAATGGTTCTGTGGACATGTTTTTTTGTTTTGTAAATAATAAATACTTTTTCTTTCGTGCAGTGAATTAGTTGCGGCTCGGGAAAATTCCGTAAGTAGCAATGCAGTAGTTCAGAACGAGGTACGGGTTCATTACGGATATCGGTGAATTGGAACCCGAAATATCGGTGGTGCCTCCAATTGTAGCGCCACCGGTAAAGGTGTTGGCGGTGGGGCCATTGCCGCTGTAAATAGAAGCACCTGCCACTGCCGGGAAGTTGCCTGCTGCAGCCTGCTCATCGGCAGAGTCTGAAGAGGCCTGAAGTTTTACCTGAGCACTGTGCAAACTGTGTATGTGTGCAGGAAGATTGGATGTAAGCAGGGTTACTGTGGGTGTACCCGAAACTTCACCAATGGTGTGTGAAGGCAGGCCCGGACCTGTGCCCTGACCAATAGCCATGCGGCCGCGCAGGTCGGGAAGTGCAAATGTGGTTTGACCATTACCGCCATAAGTGGTGCCAAGCAAAGCGAATAAAGCCGAGTTTGAGGCTATTGACAGAATTTGCCCTGAACAAAACATGTACATTTTTGGGGCAAAGTTGAAGCCGAAAAGTTTGATCTCTCCGATAAAAGGTTCTGTTGACATAATTTTTTTTAGTTAGAGGTTTAAGATTTCTGGATTGTGCTAAAAGTATTGGTGTTGTACGGGATTATTGCGCGCATTTATACCCGTTTTAAACGCTTAGTTTTCAACAGACGTCCAGGATAGCCGTCTTTACTGTATTCTTAACGCTGTATAGCACCAAAAATAATTTAGCCTTAATTTTAGCCTGTGTCAGATTCTATTCCTCAATACACTACTTCATTACAGCTTCCGCTGAACTGGAATTCCCAATTCCTGCAAGCCGATTTACAAAAGGCACTGGAGGCGGAGTGGGGCAGCCATTACAACACCAAAGATTATTCGGGCCACTGGAGCAGTATTGCCCTTTATTCGGCTTCGGGTAAGTTGAATGATGTGCTGGCATTACCTGCCGATAAGTTTTATCCTACGCCGCTGCTTGAGCAATGTCCCTATTTCAAACAATTGCTCGATGAGCTGAAATTTGAAAAGGAGGCTGTGCGTTTACTTTGTCTTCAGGCCGGAAGCATGGTGCATCCGCACCGCGACCCCGGCCTGGCTTACCGGTTTGGCTTTCTCAGGCTGCATATCCCGATCATCACTACAAGCGAAGTGGAATTTGAAGTAGATGGGAAATTACTCGATATGCAGCCCGGCACCTGCTGGTATGCCGATTTTGATGCTGTGCATGCAGTGCGCAATTACAGCGATACACACCGCATTCATCTGGTTGTGGATGGCAGGCGCAATGCATGGACCGACGAGCTTTTTGCGCGTGCAGGCTATGATTTTGCGGCCGAGCAGCAGCCCGAAGCTATAGACAAAACCACGCTTGAGCTGATGGTGGCCGAACTGCGCAGGCAAAACAACCCGGCTGCCGAAGCACTCATTGCAAAACTTACAGGCGGGCAATGAGTACGTGGTCTGAAACGTGGCTGCCTGTAAAATGGCTGCCCGAGGAAGGTTTGCTGCGCTGGATGCGGTTTGACGAACGGCCGTTTACCGAGCCGTTTTTCGATGAAACACTGGTGCGAAACCGGCTGCTGTTTGAGGCCAACCGGCAAAAGCGGCAAAGCGCAACAACTCCGCAATGGCTGATGCAATACGCCGCCGCTGCGGCACCGCCCGATCTGCTCATTTTTCATGTGTCGCGGTGCGGCTCTACGTTGCTGGCACAGCTGCTTGGCGGCGATGCCGATACGCAGGTGCTGGCCGAAGTACCTTTGCTCGATCAGCTGCTCATGCTCGCCGCCGCAAACGGACAGCCCGAAAGCCTTGAACTGGTGCGCGCGGCGGCGCATCTGCTGCGGCGCGGAAAACAACGCCTCATCGTAAAAACCGATTGCTGGCACCTGCTGCATTATCCGCTGCTGCGCCGCATCTGGCCCGATACACCCGCCGTTGTGCTGTTCCGCCACCCGGCCGAAATACTCCGCTCCCACCGCAAACAACCCGGCATGCATACCGTGCCAGGCTTTCTCTCTCAGCTTCAGTTGCCACGCATCAACCAGGCACAGCACCCCGATCCGTTTTTCGGCGAACTCATGTGCGCATTCTTCAATCAACTGATTACACTGCACACCGCCGCCCCCGAACTGCTACAGCTCAATTACAGCATCGGTGCCGAACAGCTTGCCGTGCAAGCTGCAAACCACGCCGGTTTCGCTCTCAGTAATTTGCAAATCGAACAAATAAAACAACGCGCCTTATTTAACGCAAAAAAACCGCAGCAGCATTTTACCGAACACCACGAAACAGCCGAAGCTCCCTCGTTTCTGCAAGAAGCCCTGCAGAAATTTCATGAACTTAATCAGATACTCAATCCATGAATAATGGCCTGCGCATAATCGATACTCGTTTTAGAACCTGAGTAATCAGGGTTACACGCATTCGAATTCTGATTGGCCAGCACATCATCATAATTCCAGATGAAGCCGCCCCTAAACTTCATCTGCTCCTCCCAGCCCTCAAAAATATACTCCACCTGTGCCGGAACAGAACCACAATTCGGTTGCGACGTATTGCAGCACCACAACCCCGGCACCGTAAACGCAACCCCGTCGAGTCCGGGTATGGTTTCCGAAATCATTCTGGCCCATACAATCGGACTGTTATCGCCGCCGCCAGCATAGCATTGCAAATTCATCCACAACACCGTAGGTTGGCTCGGAGAATAAAGTGCCTTTAACGCCTGTATCCAGCCAGGTAGATTCGAATATGGACAGAATGTAATGTTAATGCCCAATTCCTTCAGCATATTGCCAAACGCAATGATTGTTTCCACCCAGTTGTAGTTTATATCATAGGAAGAACTGAACTCCTCGCAGTCGAAATCAATAAAGCTGATACAGGGAAACTGTTGTTTTAATGCTGCAAAATTTTGATACAGTACCGTGTCGCTGCTTATCGCACCATCCACCACAAAATTGCTCCAGATGGTTTCGTAGTCCAAGCAACCACCCCCACCAATAGAAAGGCCGATTTGGGTGATATTTCCGTCCATAAGGCCTCTGAGTTGCTGGGGCCAGTCGCTGGGCCCCACATACACGCCATTGGAAATCATAATCAGGCCGCCATCGGAGGGATTGTTAAATACAATATCGCCCGTTTGCTGCCCCGCCACCGGCTCATACGCTCCCGGGCCCCGGCCTATGTGGGCCAGACCAAGAATCAGTGTGGTAAATCCGGATTTGGTAATGTCTAATGAATTTGTGCTGATATTGGCCGGGCCAAGTACATTTCCGGCATAAATGGCCGTATTAAAAGTAGTCATGGAGTAAGGATTTGTTTCTGCAAATACAACAAATCCGATTTTTCCGGACAACTATTACCAATCATAATTATTAAATAATTAAATGATTACGTATTTATACGAATATGGATACGTAGAATTACCTGACAGCTGGCGGGGATAATAAATAATGCAGGTATTACAAAGCAGGAAGAATGAATCTAAACAGTTTTAGAGCGCATCTCAAAATTATCCAGACGTTATGTCTGGGAACAAAGAAACTGTGAAAAATCCGGATGGATAATTTTGAGATGTATTCTAGTTGTATTCAGGAAATAAAACTTCAATTTTTACTCCTTTTCCCGGCTCACTGTCTAATGTAATTGTGGCGTTGTACTGGTCGAGAATCTTTTTGATCAGATACAAACCTATGCCGGTACTTCCCGTTACCTGATTCTCGTCGATGCGGGTAAAAGGCTTGAAAAGTTTATGTCCGTGCTTTTCCATATCAATTCCCTTTCCGTTGTCGGTGTAAATAATCTGCAACTCATTGCCCCGTTTGTTCAGCGCAATGGATACGTCAACCATATCATAGCCATAGTGTACAGAATTGGTAAGCATGTTCTGGAACAGGCTTCTTACACGGGCTACAGGCATGGGTAAATATTCAAATTCACGCGAGGTGAAATGTATTTTCAGCTCTTTTTCCGAACTCAGTTCATTACGTATTTCTTCAATTATGGAAATAACCGGAGCTAACTCAGCCATTTGTTTTTCATCCTGAATCGTCATATGGTGCAGCTGCAGAAATCCGTTTATTGTTGCATTCCCGTTTTCACAGGTGTTCCTCAGTAATTCAGAAAGTTCCAGTACCTTTTGATGATCTTTTTTCAGGGCATACTTTTTTATCATCAGCGATAAGGACTGACCGTTTGTAATAATCGTTTTCAGATCGTGTGATACATGATAATTGAACGTGTTGTAGGATTCGTTGAGTAATTTCAGTTGTATGTTACTTTTACGAAGCGCCATGTTATAATTATGCTGACGCTGAGCAAACCGTCCGGCAATAAAAAATGCAATGCCCAGAAAAAATGGCGCTGTGGCAATGATGTAGTGAAGCGGATTGGAGTTGAATAACGGGCCCAGTTTTGAAAAGACAAACGACTCGTTTCTGATCAGGAAACAGTCGATTAACACCGCAGCAACCGGAAATAGTAACCCGAAAGCCACGCCGAAGAGCAGATACGTATATACAATTTTAATTCGTTTCCACATGCACGGTCAAGTTAGAAATAACGGGCAAGCAGAGCCAGCAGTGTAGGCTGTTCGAGTGGTTTGTTAAGATATTCCTTTGCACTTGGAAAACGTTCAAAAGCCTCCAGATCGCGCTTGTGTTGCGACGATGTGAGCATAAACACAAGCGGAAGCTTCGACGAATCATCCAACAGGTTTTCAAGTTCCTCCAGAAATTCATAACCGTCTAGCTCCGGCATTCTTATATCAAGCAATATAAGATCGGGAAAACTGCCTGATTCATTTTTTAATGCTTCAAATTCTTCGAGTGCCTGCTGCGGATTGCTGAACACCGTAACAGACTCGATCTGTTCCATATCAGCAAGCATGTCTTCCATGTACATGTTATTGATCTGGGAATCATCAACAAGGAATACTGATAGCTTTTTCATGAACAAACGTGGGCATTAGTTTAACTCGGATTCGCAAAAGTACCTTGCCGGATGAGTAATCCGATCCACAACCGGGTTATAGCACATAGCATGCAATAAAAACAGTATGGACAGAATCAGCTTATTGTAAAAAAAACAGGCGTAATCCGGGTTTCCTTTTCTACAAATTTAATATTTCAGTAATGCCGGGCTGCATGATTGCGATGAATTGTCGTTTAGTATCGTCAAACATGACCTACAGGTATGCAAAGGGGGATTATATAGTTGGTCAATGCGTTGAAATGTTGCAACATTTATTTTACCGCGGGCATTGGTTCATCGTCCCTAAGAGGCTCTTAAACGACACCGACCGGCTTTCGGGCCGGTCGGTGTGAAATATAGTGTATGGTAAAACTTAGTTGCGATACATTACAGCTTTCACCGCATCCATCAGTTTTTTCGGATTGGGCAGTGCGGCATCAATAAGCGGAAGCGCGTAGGGCAGGGGCACGTCGGCCGAAATTACGCGGCCGATGGGTGCATCGAGATAATCGAAAGCGTGTTGCTGTACCTGATAGGTAATATCGGTAGAGATGGAAGCCAGCGGCCATGCTTCTTCGAGAATCACAAGGCGGTTCGTCTTTTTTACCGAGCGGATAATGGCCGCATAATCAATGGGGCGTACCGAACGCAGGTCAATTACTTCGCAGGAAATGCCTTCTTTGGCAAGTTCCTCGGCCGCCACGTAGGCATGCTTGATGATTTTGCCAAAAGACACAACGGTTACATCGGTGCCTTCGCGCTTGATGTCGGCCACGCCAATGGGCAGCAGGTATTCGCCTTCGGGCACTTCGCCCTTGTCGCCGTACATCAGCTCTGATTCCATGAAAATAACGGGATCATCATCGCGGATGGCCGATTTGAGCAGACCTTTGGCATCGTAAGGATTTGAAGGCACTACTACTTTCAGGCCGGGTGTATTGGCATACCAGTTTTCGAATGCCTGTGAGTGCTGCGCGGCAAGCTGGCCGGCATTACCCGTAGGGCCGCGGAATACCATCGGAATGTTATACTGTCCGCCCGACATGCTCAGCATTTTGGCGGCCGAGTTGATCACCTGGTCAATCGCTACAAGCGAAAAGTTAAAGGTCATAAACTCGATAATCGGACGCAGCCCGTTCATGGCGGCACCTACGCCAATGCCTGCAAAACCAAGCTCGGCAATGGGGGTGTCAATTACGCGTTTGGCACCAAACTCGGCCAGCATGCCCTGGCTCACTTTATAGGCCCCGTTGTATTCGGCCACTTCTTCGCCCATCAGAAACACGCGCTCGTCGCGGCGCATTTCTTCCTGCATGGCTTCGCGCAGGGCTTCACGGAATTGGAGAGTTCTCATCAGATTTTCGCTGCGTGTTGTTTCGCAGGCCGACAAAAATAAGATTTTCGCGCAACCGTGCAGCATACTGCCTCACGGCGGCAAAGAATTAATCCGGTTTTGAACTGCAAAATGCAGCACCGGCAGGCGAAACACGTTCGGCAGCCGCAGCATTCTGTTTTATACACCAAATTGCCGCAGGTGGTGATCAAGATGCTTGTACAACATATTGTTCCACTCATTTTTGTTCAGCACGCCAAACGAATGCGATGCTTTCCCGTCGAAATGGCCTTCGCCAAGCTCTTGTGTTTTAGTGATATAATTGATAAGCCGATTCTTCTCGGCCTCAAAATTCTTCTCGTCTTTGATAAGAAATGCGGGCGCGGTTTGTCCGTTCTGTTTATAAGTTGCAGCTGTAGTAACCGCTTTTTTAACCATCATTTTCAATATAAAACGCATGAAAGCACCGGGTTTCGGATGCTTATCTTCATATATCATTTCATACGTTACGTTGCAATGTGCAAGCATTTGAGCAACATTCATTTTTCCCCAAACTGCAGCGGTTTCGGGTGTAAGCTGCTTTATTCGGGCAATTACAGCATCTGAAACTGGTTTTGTGAAAATATTGGGTAAATCCATACTGAGGTTTATTGGTGATGGTTGGTTGATTCGGCAAGTTTATACAGAGATTGGCAATCCCATAACTGGAGATGTTAATTTAATTTTAAGTTTAATTGATTTGCTGCGGTTGTTTGAAGAGAGTTGTGCTTTAAAATGGGTTTGTGTTTAAAATCATCGTCTGTATATTTATCGGCGTTATTGATTTGGGAAAGGCTTCATTTCTAATACCAATTTATTGAGTAGAACAATATGAATAATCTAATAAATATATCATTCAATGATATTTCATTAACTAGAAAGTCTCAACACTTATCTATTTATCTTTCACAATGGTCTAGTTATCAATTAAAGTCCAATTTGCCTAAAATTATTAATATTAATATCCAGAATTCTGTTTTAACTCCCTACATTGAAGGGCAAAACAAAAGCATAATTAATTTTTCTCTTGGATTGAATTATGATAATTTGAATAGTATATCAGCAAAAGAATTCAATACTTTATTGTTTCAATCTGTTTTGAATGCTATATCAATTATATCAAATGAGAAGATTGATAATGCTCTTGTTATTCTTAAGGATGATTTTAACAAGAATAATATTTCAATAAAACCAATAATTATTTATGAGTCTAAAATAGTGCCTGATAATTACAGTAAGATGCAGTTGGAAATATGTGGCAGCTTAGATGGATATTTTTTGAACTTAAATTAATTAAATCAAAAAATATTCTCTTACAAAAAAAGATTTTAGATTTACTTCCCGCATCTGTGTTTTTGGCAAATAGATTTATCGATCACCATTACTGGGTAGATAATAAGATTATTATCGTTGAAGAGTTTAAAGAAATAGAAATAGAATGCGAAATTGATACAGATAAGAACGCTAAAGTATCTTTTCATCCCCAAGAAAATTCAATAGAAGAATTAAATGAAATTTTAAACAGCTTTTGGGTTAGGTAGCAATCGCGCGCGGGTTGTGGTCAAAATCAATCTTCTATATATTTATCCGCAATGTTGATTTGGGAAGTCGCCCTGTCCACCACAATCCCCCCCAATTCCCCCCAATCATTAAGATTACCAGATTAATGAAAATTGATCCGGTAAAAACGCTATTTTTGCACCTCTTAAAAATCACGCTAATTCGGTTTTTACAATGAAAATACTCGTCTGCGTCAGCAACGTGCCCGACACGACCACCAAAATTGCGTTTTCAAACGACAATACGGAGTTCAACAAACAGGGCGTTCAGTTTATCCTCAATCCTTACGATGAATGGTATGCACTTGTGCGCGCCCTTGAACTGAAAGAAGCCAAAGGCAGCGGCTCGGTAACCCTCATCCATGTTGGTCCGGCCGAAAATGATGCCGTTATCCGCAAAGGTCTTGCCATTGGTGCCGATGATGCCGTGCGCATTGACGCAGAACCGGCCGACGCCTATTTTGTAGCCGAGCAGGTGGCCGCTTACGCCAAAGACAAAGGCTTCGACCTGATTATGACCGGTAAGGAAACCATCAGCTACAACAGCTCCATGGTGGGCGGCATGCTGGCCGAAATGCTCAACATGCCCTATGTTTCTCTGGCTACCAAGCTCGACGTAAACGGAACCACAGCCACTGCCGAGCAGGATGTGGACGGCGGCACACAGGTGGTTGAATGCCAGCTTCCGGCTGTAATCAGCTGCCAGAAAGGTATGGCCGAAGCGCGTATTCCAAACATGCGCGGTATCACCCAGTCGCGCACAAAACCCATTGCGGTGGTGCCGGTTTCGGGTGCAAGCACGCTTACCTCAGTGGCCAGCTACACACCCGCCGAAGGCCGCAAAGCCGTTAAAATGATCGATCCGGCCAATATGGACGAGCTCGTTCAGCTGCTTCACAACGAGGCGAAAGTTATCTAAGTCACACACCTTTTTACACAATACTCATGGCCGTTCTCGTTTACACAGAAGCCGCCAAAGGCAAAATCCGCAAAAGCTCACTGGAAGCAGTGAACTACGCTTCCCATATTGCACAATTGCTGGGCACCACCGTTACCGCCGCCATTGCTGCCGGTACCGATGCCGCTTTGCTGGCTGAACTCGGCAAGGCCGGTGCCGCCAAGGTACTCACACTGGCCGGCGATAAGCTGGCTGCCGGCAACGATGCCGCCTGGGCCATGGCCCTTGAGCAGGCTGCCAATGCCGAAAATGCCGATGTAGTCATTTTCTCGCACGATCTTTCGGCTAAAACCATTGCTCCGCGTCTGGCGGTGCGCCTCAAAGCGGGCATTGTAGCCGGCGCGGTTGATTATCCTACCGTAAACGGGGCGGCTCTGTATGTGCGCAAAAATGCCTTCTCCGGCAAAGCCACGGCGGTGTATGCCATGCACTCGGCCAAAAAAATCATTACCCTGCTGCCCAACTCGTTCCAGGTAAAACTGGGCGAAGGCACCGCAACTGTTGAGGCATTCAATGCCAATGTGGATGCTGCACCGGCTGGCATTGTGGTGAAAGAGCGCAAAACACGCGAAACCACCACCGTGCCCCTGCCTGAGGCTGAACTCGTTGTATCGGGTGGACGCGGACTGAAAGCGGCTGAAAACTGGGGCCCGCTTGAAGAGCTTGCCACCGCACTCGGCGCCACCACCGCCTGCTCACGTCCCATTGCCGACATGGGCTGGCGTCCGCACCACGAGCACGTGGGCCAGACCGGCGTGGCGATTCGTCCCAACCTGTACATTGCCATTGGCATTTCGGGCGCTATCCAGCACCTGGCGGGCGTAAACGGCAGCAAAACCATCGTGGTCATCAACAACGACAAAGAAGCACCGTTCTTCAAAGCGGCTGATTATGGCGTAATCGGCGATGCATTTGATGTGTTGCCCCGACTTACTGAGGCCGTGAAAAAGTTCAAGGCTTCACAGCATTAATCGTAGCTCAAAAAACGCTATCTTGGTTTACACCTTCTCAAGCCAGTGCCTGTGAGCAACGGTATGAAAAAAATCAAGCTCGAAATTGTGGGTTTGCACTACAGCCAGACTCAGACCGGCGCATACGCACTGGTGCTGGGCGAAGCCAAAGGCAAACGCCGCCTGCCCATTATCATTGGCGGGTTCGAAGCGCAGGCTATTGCCATCGAACTCGAAAAAATGACGCCCAGCCGCCCGCTCACGCACGATCTCTTCAAGAGTTTTGCCGACGCGTTTCACATTGCAGTGACCGAAGTGCTAATCTACAACCTGGTGGAGGGCATTTTCTTCGCCCGCCTGGTGTGTCAAAACCCCGACGGAAGCACGGTTGAAATTGACGCCCGCACTTCCGACGCCATTGCACTGGCCGTTCGTTTCGAATGCCCCATTTTCACCTACGAGTTTATTCTGGCTTCGGCCGGCATTATTCTCGACGATGAAAACGGCGATGGCGAAACACCTTCCTCCTCAGAAAGCTCAACCGGCCTCACCGAAGAAGAGGAAGAAGCATTGCTGGCCGAGGCCACCGGCAGCGAGTTTCAGCGCAAATCAGAAAAAGAGCTGGAAGAATTGCTCAACACCGCCCTGCGCGATGAAGATTATGAACGCGCCTCACGCATACGCGACGAACTGAACAAACGCAAAGGCGGTTAAGGATTTTCACACACAAATACACACTCAAAAACCCGCAGCCGGTATCCGGCAGCGGGTTTTTTATTTTGCGTTCATCGCGTTTATCGCCCCAGTTTATTAGCTTTATTGCCCTAACATAATGATCATATGTCGCAAATTAAGTTCCGACTAACGTTAATGAATTTCCTGCAGTTTTTTGTGTGGGGCTCTTACCTTACTTCACTGGGCGGTTACCTGTTTGTAACGCGGCAGTTTAAAGGGGAAGAAATCGGGCTGGTGTTTATGACAATGGGTATTGCCTCTGTAATCATGCCCACACTGCTTGGCATTGTGGCTGACCGTTGGATGAATGCCGAGCGTGTGCTTGGAATTAGTCATGTTATCAGTGCTGGATTTCTTTTCTGGTCGTTTACGGTGAAAGATCCTGACACCATGTTTTGGGTGATGCTGCTGGTAAATATGTTTTACATGCCCACCATTGCGCTCAACAACTCGGTGTCGTATGATATTCTGCTGCGTTCGGGGCTTGATCCGCAGAAAAGCTTTCCGCCCATCCGCGTGTGGGGCACAATTGGTTTTATAGCGGCCATGTGGTCGGTTGATTTGCTTGGACTTACACTTGAAGCCGAACAGCTTGTGTTTGCCGGTATTGCGGGCGTATGTATGGGTGTGTATTCGCTGGCTATGCCGGCTTGCCCGCCTTCGGGCAAATCAGAAAAGAAATCCCTGTTCTCGGCTTTCGGACTTGATGCTTTTGTGCTTTTCCGGACACCGAAAATGCTGGTGTTTTTTCTGTTTGCCATGTTTCTTGGTGCTGCCTTGCAGGTAACCAACCAATGGGGCGTTCCGTTTCTCGATCACTTCAAAGCCATACCCGAATACGAACAATCGTTTGGTGTACAACATGCCAATATTCTTGCATCAATTTCGCAGATTTCAGAAACGCTGTTTATTCTCACTATTCCGTTTTTCCTTACCCGTTTCGGCATCAAGCGTGTAATGCTTATCAGCATTGGTGCATGGGTGCTGCGCTTTGGCTTGTTTGGTATCGGCAACCCCGGTTCAGGTGTGGCTTTGCTGGTATTGTCAATGATTGTATATGGCATGGCGTTCGACTTTTTCAATATCTCCGGTTCACTCTTTGTGGAACGCGAGGCTGATAAGTCGATACGTTCAAGCGCACAGGGCTTGTTTATGCTTATGACCAATGGCATCGGAGCCATTATCGGCAGCTACGGAAGCGGCTGGGTTGTGCAGCGTTATACCGATGCGGCAGGCATTACCGACTGGAGCACGGTGTGGTACATTTTTGCCGCTTATGCCCTGGTGTTGTTTATCATCTTCCCGTTTGCTTTCCGCTACAAGCACAACCCGGCCGATGTGCAGGAGATTAAGCATTAACCACACACATTTCTATACGAAGAACGCCGGACAAATTTGCCCGGCGTTTTTCATATGATAAGGAATAATGAGACAGATTAGAAGGGAAGGTCGTCGCTGTCGTCTCCGCTGCTGAACGTGGTGATATCGGGTGCGGCGGTGGTAGCTGCGGGAGCTCCCATATTCTGGGGTTGCGCGGCAGTTTGCACGGGCTCTATTTTCCAGGCTTCAATGGTGTTGAAATACTTCACATCTCCTGCAGGAGCTTTCCACTCGCGGCCGCGCAGGTTGAAGAATACGCGTATTTCATCACCTTCGCGGAAAGGCTCCACGAGGCTGCAGCGATCCTGCACCAGTTGAAAAGTGATGTATTGCGGGTATTGCGAGGAATTGTCCGTAAGTACAAAATCACGCTTGCGGAAACGTTCCGAAACCTGCTGCTCGGCGTATTTGGCCTTGAGAGTACCGGTAATATTGAACATGTGAAAGAAATTAAGAGTGTTTGAACCTCAAAGGTACAACACGCTGCGTTCCTTGCCTCACCGACTTATGAACAACTGTTCAAAAGCAGGTTTGATAGTTAGTGCTGGTCAGAAAGCAGCACGTTCCAGGCTTCGGCCACACGGCCCTCGTCGAGCAGGCGGGCGGCAATGTGGTGCAGGTGTGCATCAAGCTGCTGCAGGTTTCGGCCGTAAAGTTCAAAAGCCTCGTTTATCGCACCCGATTCGCAATAGCGGCGCACGGTTTCGGCATCGGGCAATTGCTCTACGTTGCCAAGCTGCCCGAGGTGGTTGCCCGTGAGTACTTTGCTCAGCCGGATATGCTCCGGCAACTGATCCACACCAATGCCCAGCGTGGTAAGCGGCTTGGCCACACCAAACAGCGCATCGCCCGAAGCACGCACGTACCAGTCGCCGCCAAGGCGGCCCACCAGATCAATTTTGTGCTGGTCAATCATGCCGGTTTCGGCATTCAGCACCTCATCGGCAATGTGGATCAGCACAATATCGCAGATCACCAGGTTGCCGGCACCGCCGTTTTGCCCCAGTTCCACAATTTCGCGCACGCGGCACTCCAGCTGCACCGGCGATTCCTTCACACGCGGCACCTTCACTTTCACGCCCGGCACTTCGGTAAGTCCGGCCTTCACAAATTCATTCACCCCCTTCGCATACTCGGTGCTTGAAAGTGAAGCCTGCTGCACCAGCGGATAATTCACCACATTAATCACACACTCGCCGGTAGCTTTGGCATTGTCGTAGGTGTTTTTGGTAGCACCCGTGCGCCCGCTGCGTGCCGGCGAAAAAATAGCCACCGGCGGATTGGCACTGAACACATTGAAAAAACTGAACGGACTCAGATTGGCATTGCCCTGCTCGTCAACCGTGCTTACAAAAGCAATCGGTCGCGGGGCAATGGCATGAAGCAGATACTGGTGGAGCTGGGGAACTTTAAGTTCGGTCGGATCGAAGGTTGGCATGGGGCAAAGGTAAGGTTGAATCTTCAGACAGATTAATTATCTGCCCCGATTTTTCTGTCCAGTAAGCATACAACTCATCAAGAAATTCTATACCACCTTTATCAATACCGTTGAAGGTGTCTGTAACCGGATTATTATTAAGCTGCGGCGAGTCTCCAGACTCGCTGCAATAGTTGATGCCAGTCTGTGACTGGCGTGTAGGTAGCCAACCCCAGCGTGAGTAGATCATTCCTGAACAAAAGTTCTTCCTACATTTTGTAAAGTTATTCTATCGCAAAATCAAGCCAACTTTATTTTCATATACCTATTTATAACCAAAAAGAGGCCACCTCGTAAGGCAGCCTCTCAAGACATTCAACGCTGATTGCTTACAAATGAATCACTTCCCCGTAAGCTGCCGCAGCCGCTTCCATAATGGCTTCGCTCATGGTGGGGTGGGGGTGAACGGTTTTCACAATGTCGTGGCCGGTGGTTTCGAGTTTGCGTGCGGCTACTACTTCAGCAATCATTTCGGTAACGTTTGCGCCGATCATGTGTGCGCCGAGGAATTCGCCGTATTTGGCATCGAAAATCACTTTTACAAAACCATCGGCGGCACCGGCGGCTTTGGCTTTCCCGCTCGGCGGGAAGGGGAATTTACCCACTTTAATATC
>JADBYT010000036.1 GCA_020402865.1 Bacteroidota bacterium
ATTTTTTCTTACTAATGATTTTGCGTCTTTTTTGACCGCTCTTCGTTGCTTTTTTCGCCAATCCCGACAATACTGTCGGGACAGGTATTGACTCAAAAAGCGCCTCAATCGGCCAAAAAATCCTGTAAAATCAAAGCGCAATAAAAAATCCTAACAAGCTCTTATAGAAAAAGCCCCCGAACGCGCTGCGATGCGAACGGGGGCTTCTACAATTAAAAAAAGGAAACCTTACTTTTTCTTACGATCAAAAATACTACCCATATTATAACTTACCCCGATTTCAACCATAGAAGTGGCACTAAAAACCCTGAAACGCGGAACCGAACCATAAACCGAAAATTTTGAATACACACTAACCGGCAGCGGACGTTTGGCTATTGAAAAATCGCGCCCCACACCGAATGACACACCACTTACCAGACGACGATTTGATGTGCCGGAAAAGAGGCCCGGCCAGTTACTGTTTTCTGTGGAAGCACCAAAGGCCCGGCGCACCCCGAACATAGGTTCAATACTGGTAAACCAGCCACTCTGCCGTGTTTTCTGAAACTGATAACCAATGGTTAGCATGCTGTTTGCCTGATTTAAACGGCGGTAGAAAAGTGAATAATTTAATGTAAGATGTGTGTTCTTGAGCACCGTTTGCGGCAACTTCCCGCGTTTGGTTTGCGTAGCTGTTTTAGCGGTAAGCACATAGTCGCCGCCTATTTTAACACCATTCCAGCCACCGATGCCTATATCGGCAATGTGCAAAATAACATTGCCCGGTTGTGCTGTGGCAATTTCCTGAGCCTGAATGCGAGTAACAATAAGTGATGCTGTAATAAGCGCAAGCGTGAGGGGAAAAGAGGTTTTCATAGCTGTATAATTAACTTGTTTACTGCTATGACCGGAAAAACTAATTACACCCCTATGTATAGTTAGATTTTTTTCAGGTAATGGAATTTATGCGCCGGAAATAATTGAAACACACTATCAAAAGTGTAATCTTGTAAACGCTTATGCAGGCACATGCACATTTTCCGTTAAGGTTACAGCTGGTTTATGCATCGGGTATGACCGGGTGGAGTATTCTGGTTAATCTTATCGGTGTGCTGCTGCCTTATTTTTATTTACCTCCTGACAATGCAGGCTGGCAGCCGCTACTACCTCAGATAATGGTGCTGGGTGTATTCAGTTTGCTGGCGGTAATTACGTCGGCGGGGCGTTTGGGCGATGCGGTGTATGATCCGCTCATCGGGCAGTGGAGCGACCGCAGCACACACCGGCGCGGGCGGCGTATTCCGTTTATGATGTGGAGCATACTGCCTTCGGTGCTGACGTGTGTGCTGGTGTTTACACCGCCTTCCGATGCCGCTTCCAACGCCAATGCGTGGTGGCTGGGCATTTCGCTGGTGCTTTTTTTTGTATCGTCAACCACCTACATCATTCCCTGCAATGCGTTGCTGCCCGAACTGGCTCACACGCCCGAGGCACGGGTGCGGCTTTCGACGTTGCAGCAGGCGGGTTTTACGCTGGGCATTGTGATTTCGGCATTCAGCAACAACCTTGCGGCTTTGCTGTATGATGCATTTAGCCTGAGCAGCCGCCGCGAAGCCCTGCAGGCGGCCATTGCCGTGCTGAGTGTGCTGGCCGGAATTTTCCTGCTGCTGCCCGTGCTGTTTATTAACGAACGCAAATACTGCACCGCACAGCCTGCGCACCAGCCGTTGTTTAAGGCCATACGCTCGGCGCTGAGCAATGCTTCGTTCCGTATATATATTGTGGCCGATTTTGCCTACTACATGGCGCTGTACATAATTACAAGCGGACTGCTGTATTATGTAACCGTGCTTACCGGCCAGCCCGAGTCGTTTGGCGTGGTGCTCATGGCATCTATGGTGGGTGTATCGCTGCTGTTTTACCCGCTCATCAATTGGCTGGCGCGCAGGCTGGGTAAAAAGAAATTAGTGCTGGCGGCTTTTGCCGTGCTGGCAGCAGTGTGCGGCAGTGTGTACGGGCTGGGGCATTTTCCGGCAGCAGCCAAAGTACAGCTCTTTGCCTTTGCGGCTCTGGCGGCTTTTCCGCTTGCCGCGCTGGGCATTTTACCCCCCGCCATACTGGCCGATATTGCCCGCCGCGATGCCGAACTAAGCGGCGAAAACCGGGAAGGACTTTACTTTGCCGTAAAATACTTTGTGGTAAAACTCGGGCAAACGCTGGGCATTGCCGTGTTTGCCACGCTGGCCGTATTGGGTAAAGACCCCGGAAACGACCACGGACTAAGGCTTACCGGCGTGGCCGGCGCCATACTTTGCATTCTTGCCCTGCTGGCATTTTTACGCTTCCGCGAAAAATAACTCAGGCTGCGCTGTGCTGCGGACTTACAAGCGTATCATTAAGCACCGGACAATCGGTTTCCATACCGGCCACATCAGTATAATCTTCCACTTTTACTTCGTAGGGAAGAACCGCAAGCGCCAGCACGGCGAGGCATACAAGAACAAGCGTAAGGGCAGAAACAAACATAGTGACTGAGGTTTGCCTGCAAATTTCATTGCGCAAAATGAAGCCGGTATGAACGGGAGATTATGTTTGCTTTATCCCTACAAACCTTCTTCGCGAAATGCCCGTGTATGCTCAACAAGCGAAGGAAAGAAAATTTCAAAATCCTGTTTGTAAAAACTGTAATCGCGCTCCAGAAATTTTGCGGCTTCTTCCATGTGCGACACAAATGCCGTGCGTTTGGCCATACCGCTGAGGGCGCGGTGAATGCCCTGAATACCGGCATAGCCGAGCAGCCAGTTGTTTTGTTTCATGTAGGGAAACATAAACTGAATGCGTGGCGGAAACAGCAGCCAGTGCCGCTCAAGCAAACCGTAAATGCGGTGGGTGTAAGCTTCAAGCGGCTCGTCGGAGTAATCGCTCCAGTTGGTGGCAAGGATGTGGTCGTAAAACACATCGGTAATTACACCGGCATAGTGGTTGAAATGCGGACGCAGCCTGTTTTTGCTTTTCGAAACAGCCGGATGCGTATCGGTAAAATAGTCGATGGCGCGGTGCATGCGTATTCCCTGCTGCACAGGCTCGGGAAAGGCGGCCAGACTGCGGCCTTTTACGGCATCGCCGATGAGGTTGCCTACCAGTAAAGGTTCGCTGTTGGCTGAAAGATAAAAGTGTGCGAGGAAATTCACTTGTTAAAGGTAAGCAAGAGCTACACATGAATACATGGCGCAATTCAAAACTATCTCATATAAGTGTATTAATCAGGTTTGATTGCCTGCTTTCCTGTACCTTTGCATGTCTCTGAAAATCTACACATGCGCAAACTGCTTTCTTCACTGTGTATCGCGCTGATAACTCCGGCCGTGCTTATGGCACAGGCAGCCACTCCGGCAGCCGGCCAGCCCTGGAATCTTCAACAATGCATTGAATACGCACTGAGCCACAACATACAGGTGCAGCAAACGCGCCTCAATGCCGATCTGGCGCAGGCCAATTTGCAGCAAAGCAAGGCCAATGTGCTGCCCAACCTCAATGCCACGGCCGCGCACAGCTACCAGTTTGGCCGCACGGTTGACCGCTTTACCAACACGTTTGCCGATGGTACCGTGCTTTCGCAAAACTTTTTTGTGAGCAGCAACATTACACTCTTTGCCGGCGGACAGAACTACAACACCATACGCCAGAACCAGTATGCTGTGCAGGCGGGACAGGCGCAGGTGGCACAAACGCAAAACGACATAAGCCTGAACGTAGCTACGGCCTACCTCAATGTGCTTTTTGCCGAAGAGCAGTTTGCCGTGGCCGAAGACCAGGTGGCACTTACACTTACTCAGGTTGAACGACTACGCAAATTAGTGGATGCCGGAGCTAGCGCAAAAGGTCCGTTGCTTGATCTGCAGGCGCAACTTGCGCAGGAAGAACTCACCCGCGTAAATTCGGGCAATAATGTAACGATGGCCTACCTCAGCCTCACCCAGCTCATGAACCTTGACAGCACCGAAGGCTTTCGCATTCTGAAGCCCGACCTGCCGATGCCTTCGGAAAACATTGCAGCCAATTCGCCCGCTCAAATTTACCAGACTGCCATGGGCACCATGCCCATGATTAAGAAAGCACAACTTGACCTGCGCGGCGCCGAGCGCGGACTGAAAATTGCTTATGGCGCGCTGAGTCCGCGTTTAAGTGTGCAGGGCTCGCTCGGAACGGGTTATTCGGGGCTGGCCCGTGATATTTTGAGCACCTCCGTATCGGGCAGCAACGCCATCGGATTTACATCAACCGGCGATATTGTATATGTGCCGCAGCTGAGCTACGAAACGCGTGTAACACCGTTTATGGATCAGTACCGGAACAACGTAAACCGCGTAATCAGTTTCCAGCTTACGGTGCCCATTTTCAACAACCTGCAAACGCACACCGCCATTACACGCGCCCGCATACAGCAGGAAAATGCGCGACTCACACTCGAACAGCAGGAGCAGCAGCTGCGCCAGCAGGTTGACAAAGCCTACACCGATGCGCAGGCTGCGCTGCAACGTGTAAAAGCATCAGAAGCCGCGCTGGGTGCTGCCGAAGAAGCATTCACCTATGCGCAGAGCCGCTTTGAAGCCGGCGCCATCCAGGCCATTGATTACGGCACGGCAAAAAACCGTGTGACACGTGCAAAAGCCGATTTGCTGCAGGCCCGTTTCGATTATATTCTCAAACTTAAAGTCCTCGATTTTTACCAGGGCAAACCACTTACCTTCTGATTCAAATTACGTCTATGAAACGCTTTCTGATAATCAGCGGAATTTTAATCGTCGCCCTCATTGTAGTGGTGATGATTGTAAAAGGCGACGGCAGCAAGGCCATACGCGTGGCTACCGAAAAAGCGTCGCGACGCAGTATTACTGAACTGGTGTCGGCCAGCGGTAAGGTGCAGCCCGAGCAGGAAGTAAAAATTACTTCAGATGTGTCGGGGCAGATAGTAGAACTGCTGGTGAAAGAAGGCGACACGGTAAAGAAAGGTCAGTTGCTGCTGCGTATTAACCCGAACGTTTATGAATCGGCAGTGGAACGCATGCAGGCCACGGTAAACGGCGCACGCGCCAATCAGGCCACCAGCGAAGCCCGCCTTGCCCAGTCGAAAGCGCAGCTTGCCAATGCCGAACTGGCATTTAACCGCAGCAAAAAACTGCACGATCAGAAAGCCATTTCGGATGCCGAGTTTGAAACCGCCAAGGTGCAGTTTGAAACCGCCAAAGCCGATGTGCAGGCAGCAACCGAAAGCGCCCGCAGCGCCGAGTTCAGTGTAAGCAGCAGCGCCGCATCACTCAAGGAAGCCAATGAAAATTTAACGCGCACCAGCATTTACGCACCCGTTTCAGGCACCATTTCAAAACTTGCCAAACGCAAAGGCGAAAGTGTGCTGGGCAACGCACAAATGGCCGGTGAAGTAATTTTAACCATTGCCAACCTGCTTGAAATGGAAGTGCAGGTGGATGTAAACGAAAACGACATTCTGCGCGTACACCTGAACGACACGGCGCTGATTGAAGTGGAAGCGCACGACAACCGCAAGTTTAAAGGCATTGTAACCGAAGTAGCCAACTCGGCCACCTCATCGGGCCTGAACACCGATCAGGTGACCAACTTCTCGGTTAAAATCCGCATCCTGCGCGAGTCGTACAAAGACCTGATGAAAGCCGACCGCCCCAACGATTATCCTTTCCTGCCCGGCATGTCGGCCACGGTGGATATACAAACCCGCTCGGTGCGAAATGCCATAGCGGTGCCCATTCAGGCAGTAACCACACGTACTGACACGGCTGCACAAAAAGGCACTGACGAAGAGCTTGCCAAAGGCAGCGATGCCGGCGGTCCGCCCCCGGCCATGGAAACCGGCGACAAGCGCGAAACAAAAACAGAAACCCGTGAGCCGGTGGAATGTGTGTTTGTGCTGCGCGAAGGAAAAGTGAAGTTAGTGGCCGTAAAAACCGGCGTGCAGGACAATCAGTATATTGAAATAGTTTCGGGATTGAAGGAAGGGGATGAAGTAGTGAGTGCGCCGTTTAGTGCGATACGTACCAAGCTGTTTAACGGAGCGGCGGTGGAAAAGGTATCGAAGAATGAGCTGGTGACGGATACGGAATAAACCCATGCGCATTCTCCACATAGAAACCGCCACCGGCGTATGCTCCGCAGCCCTTTCTGATGGCGAAAAGCTGCTGGCCGAACGTACGGTGAACGAAGCGAACGTGCATGCCGAGCGGCTTACTGTATTTTGCGAAGAAATTATGCAGGAAGCCGGTCTTGCTTTTTCACAACTGGATGCGGTGTGTGTGAGCAAGGGGCCTGGTTCGTACACCGGGTTGCGCATTGGCGTATCAGCCGCAAAAGGTTTTTGTTATGCACTAAACATTCCGCTGCTGGCGGTGAATACGCTTGAAGCACTGGCGCATGGCATGCAGGCCGGGGCTGCGCCGGGCACCTTGCTTTGTCCGATGCTGGATGCGCGGCGTATGGAAGTATATCATGCCATTTACAACTACGATTTACAGGAAGTGCAGCCCACGGCGCCGCTGGTGGTGGATGCCGGCAGTTTTACGGCTGTGCTGGAAAAGCAAACCGTACTTTTTGCCGGTGATGGTATGCCCAAATGCAGGCCGCTGCTGGAGCCGTTTGCCAATGCACAATTCAGCAATGTGCTGCCTGCTGCCCGGCATTTGATTGCCCCCGCACTGAAAAAGCTGGCGGCAGGCGAGGTGGAAGATATTGCGTGGTTTGAGCCTTTTTACCTGAAAACGTTCCAGCCCGGGCCGGTGCGTTCGGGGGGCGGGGGTGCGCAGGTTGTTTGAAACACCTGACGGTTTGAATTTCCAGCCGGGATTGCTCCCGCAGAAATTGCGGGAGGAAAGCGCGCAGGATACAGGATGTTTTTTGTAGAAATTACCGAGCACTTGGAGCGCAAAGCCCGAGCCTAGCGGTTTTTAGATTGCACAACTGATTCGCTCCAGATTATTTTTTGTACTTGAGCTAAATAGGCGAAGGATTACTTTTTGTAAAACGTCTCACCAGTGAGACGAACATTTAATTACCTTTTTACTCCCAAACCACACTGCGCCGCTTTGAATCTGGAAGAGCTTTACGGAGCCTATAAAAACATGGTGTACAACCTGGCGCTTCACTATGTACAAAACGTGGAGGATGCAGAGGAAATTACACAGGATGTGTTTCTGGCGGTGCATCAGTCGATGGACAATTTTGAGCAGCGGGCGGCGGTGAGTACGTGGATGTACCGGATTACGATAAACAAATCGCTTGATTTTATACGAAGCCGGAAGCGGAAAAAGCGGTTTGCTTTTCTTACGGCCTTGTTTGGCGACGACGGGCGGGAAACGGTGCAGCTGCATTCGGAATTTAATCACCCCGGCGCGGCACTGGAGCAGAAAGAAGCCCTGCAGCGCATTTTCGGCTGCATAAATGATTTGCCCGACGGCCAGAAGACGGCGCTGATACTGATGAAAATAGAAGGCCGCAGCCAGCAGGAAACTGCCGAAATAATGAACACCACAGCCAAGGCCGTAGAATCGCTGGTGCAGCGGGCCAAGGTAAATCTTTCAAAAAAACTGGGGCAGGCCGAAGGAACTGCACACGAAAAACGTTCAACTGAATAAGCATACAAGCCATGAAAACCGACCTGGAACTTTTAACCACGCTGCAACGCGCCGAAATATCGCCGTATGTGTGGACACGCATACAGGCCCGCATTGCAACCCGCGTGCAGATGAACATGAAGCCGGCCCTGGCATGGACCATGCTTGGTGCAGCGGTGGTGCTGCTGGCTGTAAATGTGGCGCTGGTGGCTTTCCCCGCACAAAAAAATTACAGCGAAAGCGCAAGCGGACTCTCCTCTACTTCCAATTATCTGTACAATGAATAAGAACCGGCTTTTTATTACCCTCATTGTACTGCTGCTTACTGCGAACGTGGTGCTGCTTGTGTTTGCCTTTGGCGACAGGCGCCACCACCCGCCGCGACACCACGGGCCAAAAGATAAAATTGTGCGCCGCCTGAATTTTGATGAAAAACAGGCCGGACAGTTTGAAATACTCATTCATGAGCACCGCCAGGCGTTGCATGCGCAGGACGATTCTATAATGAACCTGCGCCGCGAATTATACCTGGCACTGAACACACGTGATGCAGTGATGAGCGATTCGCTGCTGAACGAACTGGCAAAGCAGCAAATGCGCATTGAGCGCATTCACTTTCTGCATTTCAAAAGCATTCGCGCATTGTGCAGGCCCGAACAGTTGCCCGCCTTTGATTCGTTCGTACCCGAATTATCGTCGATATTCAACCGCCCCGGCCCGCCACCGCCGCCGCCGCACGAACGATGAAACAAGCAGCACTGCTCATATTCTTTTGCATACTTGCACAAACTGTGCGGGCTGCTGCCACGCTGCTTAATTTTATGCCGGTTTTTGGCAGCGAAAAATTAATACTTGAAAAAACATACTACCACGCCGCCACGCACGACAGCGTACGCATAGATGTGTGCCGGTTTTATGTGTCGCAAATAAAGTTTTTGCGCGATGATAAGGTGACTTTTGATACCGGCAGCAGCGTGTTTCTGATTGATGCCGCCGACAGTGCATCGCAGCAATTACAATTTACTTTGCCCGACAGTGTGACGTGGGATGCCATTACGTTTTGCTTAGGCACCGACAGCATTACAAATACTTCGGGCGCACTGGGCGGATGCCTTGACCCGGCAAACGGCATGTACTGGGCCTGGCAGAGCGGCTACATTAATCTGAAGCTGGAAGGCCGGTCCGCAAACTGCACCACACGAAAAAAGCAGTTTCACTATCACCTGGGCGGCTATACATATCCGTATGCCACCATTAAAGAAGTGTTGTTGCCCTGCGCACAAAGCAGCAACACTACAATTGTGTTTAACGCCGGGCATTTTTTTGAAACTGCCGATGTGAAAAGCAGCCCAACGGTAATGTCGCCCTGCGCGCAGGCAGTGGAGCTGAGTTGGGCGGCAGCGGGCATGTTTACGATAAGGCCATGAGGAGAAGCACGGTTATACTCTGCCTGCTATGCGCAGTGATTGTGGCTTTCCGCAGTTGGGAGCCGGGGCCTGAGTGGCCTGCACACTTTCCGAAGCCGGTGTATGATTTCAGGCACAATGCACTGCGCAGTGAAACCGTGCAGCTTGGCCGTGCGCTGTTTTACGACCCGCTTCTGTCGGCCAGCAATGCGGTGTCATGTGCCTCCTGCCACTCGCAGTACAATGGTTTTGCGCATGCCGACCATGCCCTGAGCCACGGCATTTATGATTCGGTTGGCACACGCAATGCACCTGCGCTGATGAACCTGGCCTGGCAGCGGAGTTTTATGTGGGATGGTGCGGTAAACCATCTCGACGTGCAGGCACTGGCACCCATTACACACCCGAAAGAAATGGGTGAAACGCTGCCGGGTGTAATAAAAAAGCTGAATGCTTCGCCGCTTTATCCCGCCTTGTTTTTTGCAGCTTTCGGCGATTCGGCCATAACCGGCCAGCGCATACTGCTTGCCCTTTCGCAGTTTCAGCTCACACTTATTTCGTCCAATTCGAAATACGACAGTGTGAAAGCCGGCAAAGCGACTTTCAATCCGCAGCAGGCGCGCGGCTATGCGCTGTTTAAAACACATTGCAACACGTGCCACCGCGAGCCGCTTTTTACCACCGGCGCATTCAGCAGCAACGGGCTTCCGGTTGACACCACACTTAACGATTTTGGCCGGGGCGCAATTACGCACCGCAGCAGCGATTCATTGCAATTTAAAATCCCCACACTGCGCAACATCGAGTTTACCTTTCCATACATGCACGACGGGCGATTTACGCGCCTTTCGCAAGTACTTACACATTACACATCGGGCGTCGTTCAGCATAAAAATCTTCCTTCATCACTCCAAAAACCAATAACACTCACACCTGACGAAAAAGTAGATCTCACCGCATTTCTCCTCACCCTTACCGATAAAAAATTCCTTTACAACCCAGCATTTTCCTATCCGAAAGAAATATTCACTTCTCCGCGAAGGATGCCAGAAATTTCATCGTCACAGCAATAAACCAAACCCTGCCACCAATGAAAAGTAAATTCCTTTTTGTTTCGCTTGCCATTACTGCAGTTGCTCAGGCACAAGGGCCCGTAATTACGAGCTGGTTGCAAAACACCACGCTTACGGGCCAGTACTATGTACAGAACAACTCCACACCCATAAACAACAACATTGTAGCCAATGTGCAAAGTGTGCAATATTCCACCAACTGGGTATATGTGAGCACAAACGGCATTCCCGCCTACATTACCGGCCCGTTTCTGGACGGTAATCCGTCGCAGGCAAGCGACCAGAATGCTATTTTCCGCATTCCGCAAAATCCGCAACCCAACACCGGCTCACCGGTGAGCACCACGCCGGGAAATATTGGTGTATTTATTAATGGAGTAGCCTTGTTTGATTACCGCGACGGTGTGTCGTGGCGCAACGCATCGGGCACCGAGCAGGGCGGCCCGATACAAGGCCCGCCGGGCGACGGTGTGTGGAACCGCGATGCCGTGGTGGCCGAACGATCGGGCTTTGACTGTGCAAAAGGGCATCCGGCTATGGGTAACTATCACCATCATCAAAACCCGTCGGCCTTTGATCTTGATCTCAGCGTGCTTTCCACCATTTGCTCCACTTATGATGCCGACGGATTGTATGTAATTGACAGCACTGTTCACGCGCCGCTTATTGGCTATGCGTATGACGGCTATCCGATTTACGGGGCATACGGCTACCTGAACACCAACGGCACAGGAGGCATTGTACGCATGAAATCAGGCTATCAGCTGCGCAACATTACCGTGCGCACACACTATGCCGACGGCAGCGATGTAACCGACGGGCCACCGGTGAACAGCACCTATCCGCTGGGCCGCTACCGCGAAGATTACGAATACATTGCCCATCCGAACGATCCCGATTACTTAGATGAACACAACGGCCGTTTTTGTGTTACCCCCGAATACCCGAACGGCACGTATGCGTACTTCTGCACGGTGGATGCAAACTGGAATTCGGCTTATCCGTACGCGGTAGGACCTACATTTTACGGTACAATAACGGTAACAAAAGTAACCAGCATCAACGAGCCGGTTACAGTGTACAACGCGCCGTCGGGCTTGAATGAAGCCGAATTCGGGCAGCTGGAGTTCAAACTCTTTCCCAACCCGTCGAACGAATTTGCCATTGTACAGGCCGGCAGTCTGGTTACCTCAAACCTGAGTGTAAAAATATTTGACGCTACCGGCCGCATGGTGCAGGAAACACAGCTAAATCAGGGCAGCACGCTGGCCTATATTGATACCCGCACCTTATACAACGGTATGTATTATGCCGAAATTTCGTCGGGCAGCCACAAGGACGTGCTTCAGTTTGTAGTGGCGCATTAACATCATATTACTTACATCCCCCGTTTAAAAACCGGCGGCACAATTATGTGTCGCCGGTTTTTAGTTTTTCGGGAGATGAGCGAACCGATTAAAACGGTTCGGGGTTATTTTTTTACGGTTCGCGCAGCAGGTGGTTGGGGAAGCTGAAATGCCTGTTCATTTTTGCCACATGAATTTAAGCCCAAACACTCAACTCATGTGCGGCATCCTGCTTATTACGGTGCCCACGATAGCTTTCGGAGGCAGTTTTCTGCTTCGCGTACTTTCAGGCTCAATAGCCTTGCCGCTCACGGCATTTCAAAAGTCGATGTTCAGGGCCGGCCATGCGCATGCGGGTGTGCTTGTGCTGCTGGCATTGATTGTACAGCCGCTTATTGAGGCCGTGCAGTATGAAACAGGCATGGAATGGTTTCTGCGCGCATCGTTTGGTGCTTCGGCATTGCTGGTGAGCGGCGGATTTTTTGCCGCTGCAGGGCATAAAAATGCCGAAAAGCCCAATAAGTGGATTGCCCTGCTTTGGGCGGGAGCACTGCTGCTTTCGGGCGCACTTATTACGCTTGGTCTTGGTTTACTGCTTAATTGAAACGCATTTAATAACTTCAAACTCGCAATGAAAACGTTTTTTCACCTTCTGCTTTTCGTTTTTGCACTGCCCCTTTCCGTTGCAGCGCAAACGCCCTCTCAAACCGTTCGTGGAAAAGTAATTGACAACCAAACCAAGGCGGCGTTGCCCGGCGTGGTGGTTATTCTGGGCGACAGTGGTTCTGCGCTGCGCACCACGGCAAGTGATGTGGCGGGAAATTTTCGTTTTGAAAATGTAGAAGTAGGCCGCCGCCTGTTGCGCTTTAAACTGCTTGGTTACCGCGAACGTGCCATGAACATTGTGGTAAGCGCAGGTAAAGAAGTGGTGCTTACCGTGGAACTCGAAGAATCTGTGGTGCAGGCAAAAGAAGTGGTGATTACTGCACAGGACTCCAAAGGAAAGCCCAACAATGAAATGGCGACGGTAAGCTCGCGTTCGTTTTCAATTGAAGAAACACAGCGTTACGCAGGAAGCCTCGGCGACCCGTCGCGCATGGCGGCCAACTACGCCGGTGTGAGTGGTGCGCAGGATTCGCGAAATGATGTAGTGGTGCGCGGAAATTCGCCGCTGGGTGTGCTCTGGCGCCTGAACGGACTGGATATTCCGAACCCGAATCACTTCGGCTCGTTTGGCAGTACCGGCGGACCAGTTAGCATTTTGAACAACAACGTACTCGACAATTCGGATTTCATGTCGGGCGCTTTTCCGGCTGAATACGGCAATGCCACAGCTGCCGCATTTGATCTGAAACTGCGCAACGGCAACAACGAGAAATTTGAATTTCTGGGGCAGGTTGCATTTAATGGATTTGAAGGGGGAATTGAAGGGCCACTGAGCAAAAAGCACAATGCTTCGTTTCTGGTGAACTACCGCTATTCCACACTCGTACTTTTCAAACAGCTGGGCATAAATTTTGGCACCGGCACCGCAGTTCCAAAGTATCAGGATCTTTCGTTCAAGCTGAATTTCCCCACCGAAAAACTCGGTACATTTTCAGTGTGGGGCATTGGCGGCCTCAGCTACATTGAACTGCTCGACAGCCAGCGCGACACCACACAGCTTGACCTTTACACCATTGGCGGATTTGACACTTATTTCCGTACCAATATGGGTGTAGGTGGTTTTACTCACATCATTTCTTTCGGCGAGCGTTCCTACGGCCGACTGAATATTGGTGTAACACTGCAGCAAAACAAAGTGCGCCTTGATTCGGTTTCGTTTTCCGACAATTCCTTCTGGCCAAGCTATGGCAGTAAATTCAGCCAGACACGCATTACGGGCAATTACACGGTAGTCACTAAATTCAACGCACGCAACACACTTAAATCCGGCGTATATGCTGATCTGTTGAATTTCATACTGCTTGACAGCACCAACATTACAGCCACTACATTTCGCCGCCTGCGCGATACGGAAGACGGCACTGCACTTATACAGGCTTATACACAGTGGCAGCACAAGTTTACCGATTTACTTACCCTCAACACAGGCGTTCACTACCAGCAGCTGCTGCTCAACAATTCGGTGAGCATTGAGCCGCGTGTGGGATTGCGCTGGCAATACAACGAGAAAAATGCGTTCAGTTTCGGCTCAGGCCTGCACAGCCAGATGCAAACCATTTTCACGTACTTCAACCAGACTTATCTGCCAGATGGCAGTTACCTGCGCACTAACGAAGCACTCGGCTTTACCCGAAGCATTCATGCGGTGCTGGCCTGGGACAGAACGTTAGGAAAAAATGCACGCATCAAAGTAGAAACCTACTACCAGCATTTGTATGAAGTACCCGGTCTTGAGCGCGTATCAATTTACTCTGGCTTAAACGAAGGTGCCGACTTCAACGCACCCAACACTGACAGTCTCGTAAACAACGGCACAGGCCGCAACTACGGCATTGAACTCACTGCCGAGCGTTTTTACAACAAAGGCTGGTATTTCCTCACCACCGTTTCGCTCTTCGAATCGAAATACACGAGTTTTGGCAGCAGCGAACGAAATACAGCATTTAACGGCAACTACGTAGTGAACCTGCTGGGCGGAAAAGAATTTAAGTTCGGAGCAAAAAATATGCTTTCACTTGATTTGCGCACCAATGCCGCCGGTGGAAAACGTTACATCCCTATCGACCTGAATGCCTCATCGCTTGCCGGAGAAGCAGTGTATGATAATAGCCGAGCTTATGAACTGCGATACACCGACTATTTCCGTATAGACCTGCGCGTTGGGTACACACGCAACGGAAAACACATTACCCAAACCTGGGCCATTGACCTGTTGAATATTACCGACAACAAAAACGTATTTACTCAGGAATATAATGCAGCCAGCAACAGTATAAAAACCAATTACCAGACCGGTTTTTTGGTAATTCCTCAATACAAAATCACATTTTAATGAGTACCACGGAAAATAAAACATCGGAAAAAATCAATGATCTGCGCGAGCGGATCATTGGTATTCCGCTGGTAGGTTTGCTGGGCATGCTGATGAGCCGGGGAGGAAATATGGTGAGCTATCTCGAATCGTTTCTGCTCTCCCTGTTTTTCACCTTTTCGCTCTGGCATCTTATCCGGTATCTGGTAATAAAATTGCGCACTAAATTCCCGGGGTTGCCGAATACACGAAAACGAATCATTTATCAGCTGGGGGTTGGCATTCCGCTCACAATTCTCTTTATGTCGGGCTTTTGCATTAACTACGGCTTATTCAAATATGGCGCTCAGTTTCCGCTGAAACCCGTAATTATCAATACCATTATCGGATTGGCAATTACGCTTTTCATCTCAACGATTTACGAATGTGTTTATTTTTTCCAGCAATGGAGACTTAGTCTTCTGGAAGCACAGGAGTTGAAACGTCAGAATATCCTTTCGCAGTTTGAAACATTGAAAAGTCAGGTCAATCCGCATTTTTTGTTCAACAGTTTAAATACGCTAACCGCATTAATTGAGGAGTCGCCACCGCAGGCTGTGCAGTTTGTACAGCAACTATCACAGGTGTACCGTTATGTGCTTCAGGCACGCGAAAAAAACACGGTGGCGCTTTCGGAAGAGCTGGATTTCATCAGGGCGTATTTATATCTGCAACAAATCAGGTTTGGCGATCATCTGAAAGCCGAAATACATACCGACCTGCATTCAGAACAGCTTCACCTTCCTCCGCTGGCATTGCAACTGCTGGTGGAAAATGCCATTAAACACAATGTAATTTCCTCGGCACAACCACTTCGACTGATTATCAGCAGTGATTCATCGGGTGAACTTACCGTGAAAAATGTACTTCAGAAAAAGAGCACACCGGAAATACCGGGCGGATTCGGACTGAGTAGTATTACACAGCGTTACCTGCTGCTTGGCGCCAAACCGGTGCGTATTAATCAGGACAATGACTTTTTCAGTGTAGTGCTTCCCTTACTTCAACCTGCACAACGATGAATATTTTCATACTTGAAGACGAAGCGCCGGCGCTACGACGTATCACCAAATTAGTACAAGAAATACTACCGCAGGCCGTAATTACAGGGACTGCCGACAGTGTAAGCGAAGCCATTCAACGACTGGAACGGATTGCGGAACCGGATCTGATTCTTGCCGATATTCAACTTGCAGACGGGCTCAGCTTTGACTTATTTGAGCAGAAAACACTAAGCTGTCCGGTAATTTTCACCACTGCATTTGATGAATACGCCATTCGCGCATTTAAACTCAACAGTATCGACTATCTGCTCAAGCCCATTGACAGAGCGGCATTGAATAAAGCTCTGGAAAAACACCAGCGGCTTTTCAGTTCAGGCAACAATGGAATTCAGATGCCGCAATGGCAAGACATTATCAGACAAATCCGTTCGGGAAATATCTCCTATAAAAATCGTTTTCTGGTAACCAAAGGAGCGCAGCTTTTACCGGTTTCCGGCGACGACATTGCGTGGTTTGTGACCGAAGACAGACTCGTGTTTCTGCACACGCTTCAAAACCAGCGATACATTTGTGACCATACGCTTGATGAACTGGAAACACTGCTTAATCCCGAACAGTTTTACCGTGCCAACCGCCAGTATATTATCGGTATAAAAACAGTGAAGGTCGCTGAAAACGGTTTTAACGGGAAACTGCATCTTCACCTCCACCCCGCTCCTCCCGAACAGGTAATTGTAAGCCGCGAAAAAGCATCACAGTTCAAAGAATGGCTTGCCGGCGAACGTTAATTCCGGGAGCGTGTTTCTTCTGCGGGCTCGTTGTAAAACAACTTCACAATATCAATCCCCTGCTGCTGATGGCGCCGGTTGATAAATGCATACGGTAATGACGAAACCGACTGATAGAGATATGTGTATTCGTCATGCAACACCGCATTCTGATACAACCTTACATGTTCAAGCCGTCCGAGACTGTCTCTCGTGTATTTAAGCAATTCTTCACCGGAATTTATACCCGTCATTGAAAACAGCCGGCTGCTCAAACGTCCAAGACTGTCATACACATACCTGTACGTATTGTAATGTCCGCCTACAATAAACGACAATCGTTCTTCGAGCACACGGCCAGCCTCGTCGTAATCTGAAATCATTTGCCGGTAGGGCTTACCTTCGTCGTTAAGTGCAATTTGTGTAAGCTGACGCGGCGAATAACGTTCATACCGGAACTGTTCTTCGGAGATTACGGTTTGCACACCAAGCACAAAATTGGCGTGATTGCGGCCTGTATTTGTTTCACGCACGTGTATGCGTACTGCCAGTGTGTTGTCTTTGTTCCACGTATAATACCATGTATTGTAATAATCACCATCGCAGAGGCGGCGCATGTTCAGGCGGTTAAGGCTATCGTATGCGTAGTGAACAAATATGGTATCATATACATAGAAGTTTTTATACTCAATACGTTCCGGACGGATGCGGCGGCCACGGCGGTAAATGGCAGGAATAACAATTTCTTCGGTGCGGGTGGTGCGCACACGATTGCGCCAGTATAGTTTCAGATTGCCGAGTGAATCGAACTGATAATACTCGCGCAGCCCTTTATCGCTGATGAGCTGCTGATCAGGTTTGTATTGAATGGCAATATTGATGAACCTGATTTTATTGGCTACAATGCTATCGCGGTTAAATGCAAAAGGCACGGCAAAAGGATCATCGCTGACAGGGATGAATAACTGCGCCGATGCCTGAAAAAAGCAACAGAGCGTAAAAACGAGAAGCCGCAAAATTCTGAAACCCATACACACGCAGCCATGCAAACACCACAGTTTGCATCACTTTACAAAGATTGCCCATGGCAGCCGGAAGCACATCATTCCGGTTGATGTTTTATTAACAGGCACCTGTGTATTTAACCGTTGCGTAGTAGGGCTAATGCTTCTTCCAGGGTATTCACAGGTTGCAGGCAGGCGTTATTTTCGCACACGTAGGCCTTTTTCTGTTGCGGCTTTACACGCCCTTCGAGCAACGGAAGAGCAGAGGGCGAAAGGCTTCCGGCGGCAAGCATATTGGGCTGATACTGTAAACGCAAAGCCACGCAGGTTTCGGAAGCGGTAAAACCGGCCACTGCCAGCTCACGGAAGGGGAAGCAGAAATGTAACTGCAACAGCATCCAGTTTGAATGGCCTGCACCGTAGCCGATAATTTCGCGCTGCATCATGCGCAGCATATCAGCTGCCCGATTTGTCCATGTAGCATTACCGAAGTAATGCCCGAGGTAAAACAGGTTGCGCGCCATTACCGAATTGGAAGCCGGAATTACATTGTCGGAAATTTCCTGCTTGCGCGCAATCAGCGCCGGATCTTCGTTTGAAGTAAACCAGAACAGGTTGTTTTCATCGTCGCTGAAATGTGCAAGCGTATATTCGGTAAGCTGTTTGGCCAGTTGCAGCCAGTCTTCATCAAACGTTACCTGATACAGTGCGGTAAAAGCATCAATAACAAACGCATAATCTTCGAGAAAGCCGTTTACCGTGCTGCGGCCGTTTTTCCAGCTGTGCCACAAACCACCATCGGTACGGAGCTGTGCCGAGCGGATAAAACGCGCATTGCGCAATGCCGTGAGCAGATATTCCTCATCGCCTGTAGCTGCATATGCATCCACACAGCCGCGCAGCATCATGGCATTCCACGATGTAAGCGATTTATCGTCGAGCCCCGGACGCACACGTCGGTTGCGCACATCAAGCAACATGGCATTTACTGTTTTGCTTTTTGCATGCAACTCATGCACGGTCATTGCATGCCGCGCCGCAACAGCCTCCATGCGTTCGCGGCGAAGCAAAATATAATTGCCATGCTCCCAATGGCCAATGCTGTTTACATTATACAAATCAGCATACCATCCAAAATCTGCACCCAGCAGCTGTTTCAGCTCGTCTTCGCGCCACACGTAAAACTTCCCCTCCTCACCTTCCGAGTCGGCATCGAGCGCCGAGAAAAATGCTCCGCTTTCATGGGTAAGTTCACGGCGAACAAAAGCAAGTGTTTCTTCGGCCACCTCGCGGTAACGCATGTGGCCAGTCATACGGTAAGCCTCACTGTAAAGCGATACAAGCTGCGCATTGTCGTACAGCATTTTTTCAAAATGCGGCACTTTCCAAAGCAGATCAGTTGAATAACGCGCAAAACCGCCACCCACCTGATCGTAAATACCACCATCGGCCATTTTATCGAGTGTGAGCAACGTATGGCGCAATACATCTTCGCGCCCGGTATGATGCGCATAACGCAGCAGAAAAAGATAATTGTTCGGCAACGGAAATTTGGGCGCGCGGTTAGGTCCGCCTTCACCATTGTCCACACGCAGCAACCACTGCTCCACCGAAAGCCCGAGCCGCTCGGCGGTAATTTCCTTTTCGCCGTCTTCCGGCAACAACCGCTCCACACGTCGCACACCGGCTGTTAATTCTTCGGCGTACTGAAAACACTTTTCGCGTTCATTCTTCCACAGTTCGGCCAGATTGATCAGTACATTCACCCAGCGTTCTTTCGGAAAATAAGTACCGCCGTAAAGCGGCCTGCCATCGGGCAAAGCAAAACAGTTGAGCGGCCAGCCTCCGTGTCCGGTCATAAGCTGCACAGCCGTCATATACACCTGATCAATATCCGGGCGCTCTTCACGATCAACCTTGATACAGATGAAATGTTCGTTCATCAGCTTCGCCACTTTTTCATCTTCAAATGATTCGTGCTCCATTACATGGCACCAGTGGCAGGCCGAATAACCCACACTCACCAGCATGAGTTTGTTTTCGGCTTCAGCTTTGGCAAGCGTTTCGGCATTCCACGGCATCCAGTTTACCGGGTTATGCGCATGCTGAAGCAGATAAGGGCTGGTTTCGTGAATAAGTGCGTTGGTGTATGCGTGCTGTGTCATGTATGCAAAGTTAGGATTGCGTTTTACACACCGTGTTAAAACCAGCCGAAAAGCAATATCTTCACCACACATGAAAGATATTGCTGCATACTTCCGCAGGTATTTCGGAACCGGATTCAGCTGGACATACTTTACACTGCTTACGCTGCTGCTGGGCGGTTTCACGGCTTTTGTGTATGCCGATAAAGCGCGGCTGCAATGGACAGGCGGCGGCGCAATTGACGCGTGGCGTTTTGCACAAAATTTTGCCGTGTTTGGCGGCGTGCTTATCAGCGCCATATTGCTTTGGTATCCGTTTGCAAAAGACAAAACCTGGATTCGTTCGCCAAAATTCTGGCTCGCCGTATGCGTGGGTGCGGGCGCATTTTCGCTGGCTACATTTTTTTACTGGCACAAGGAATGGATCAAGCAGATTACCGACGGGCCGGTGGAAATATTTTTGCTGCGCATAAGCAGGTATCCGGCCAACCTGATACTGCTTATGTTGCCGGTGTTTGCCTGGTGGTGGATTGAAGACCGCAAGCGCGAACCGTTTTACGGATTTAAGAAAACCAATCTGAAGCCGTATATTATTTTACTGCTTATGATGGTGCCCCTTATTGTGGCTGCCACGTTTTCATCAGGTTTTCTGAAACAATATCCGCAAGCCATACGCATGCTTAACGCCGCACAGCTAACGGAAAACCGGCTGGGTTACGGATTAGTGTTTGAGGGATTTTACGGCGTAAATTTTGTGGTGACGGAAATTTTCTTTCGTGGTTTTTTATTGTTTGTATTAAGCCGGTGGCTGGGCTATGGAGCGGTGTTGCCGGTGGCCGCGTTTTATGTGACGATCCATTACGGAAAGCCGCTTGGCGAAACGATAAGTTCATTTTTTGGCGGGATAGTTCTTGGGGTAATTGCGCTGGAAACGCGTTCGGTGTGGGGCGGTGTACTGATTCACCTCGGCATTGCGTGGGGAATGGAAATTGCGGCGGCGCTGGCGCGATAATTGGCGGCTGTTTACGAACTTAGCGGCATGCCGTTGCCCTATACCGATGCACATACGCATTTCCGCTACCGCCCGCCGCAGCAGGTGAAGTTTGTGCGCAATGCGTTTTTGCTGAAATCGGCCGGAACGCTTGCCTACCCGGTTTGCTGCGGGCTGCATCCGTGGCTGGTTGAGGCAAACTGGAGCAAACAGATTGATTTGCTTGCGCAGCTTGTGAAACAGCCAAACGTAGTGGCCGTGGGCGAATGCGGCTTAGACTATGCACACGGCAACGACCGCCGGCTCCAGCACGAAGCCTTCAGTGCGCAGCTTGCATTGGCCAACGAAGCAAAAAAGCCGCTGGTGCTGCACGTGGTGAAAGCACTGCACGATTTGCCGCCGTTTCTGAAAACAGCACAGGTAACAGCAGTGTTGCACGGCTACCGGGGAAATGCGCAGCAAACGGCACAACTGCTTGAATTTGACGTGATGTTCAGCATCGGTACCCGCATGCTGCGCCAGCCTGAGCAATTGAAACAACTTGTGCAGCACATTCCAACCCACAAACTCCTGCTCGAAACCGACACCACGCCGCACCTGCTGCCCGAATTGTATAACCAAACCGCCACGCTGCTTAACATCTCCGAAGATGCGCTGCGTATGCAGGTGTTTAGTAATTTTGCCCGCACATTTTCCATTGAATGAATCAGCCTGATACAATTCCTTACTGGATGTCGCGCACGCAACTGCTGCTGGGCGACGAACCTGTGAAAAAACTCATGACCGCCAATGTGCTCGTGGTGGGCCTCGGCGGTGTAGGCGGCATTTGTGCCGAAATGATTGCGCGCGCAGGCGTAGGCCGTATGACAATTGTGGACGGCGACACGGTGGATCCGAGCAACGGAAACCGGCAAATACCCGCCCTGTTCAGCACACACAAACAAGCCAAAGCCACCGTAATGCAGCAACGCCTGCTCGACATCAACCCCGATCTCGAACTTACGGTTATCAATGATTTCATCCGCGACGAAAAAACAAGTGCGCTCCTCGACAACGGCAATTTCGATTATGTAGTTGACTGCATCGACACGCTTTCGCCTAAAGTATTTCTGATTGCCGCATGCAGACAACGCGGCATTCCCATTGTAAGCTCAATGGGTGCCGGCGGAAAAGTTGATCCCTCGCGCATTGTAGTGTGCGATATTTCGGAAACCTACTATTGCAACCTCGCCCGCTATGTGCGCAAAAGGCTGTATAAACTTGGCATACGAAAAGGAGTTACTGTAGTTTTTTCCGACGAAGAAGTTGATCAGTCGAAAATTATTGTGACCGAAAAAGCCTATCCGAAAAAATCAATTATTGGTACAATGTCTTATTTGCCTGCTATATTTGGGTGTACAGCGGCAAGTGTGGTTATAAGGGATTTGATGAAATAGTATTTTGGGGGATTCTAACTACTTACGGGTTCTTTCGGTAAATTATATTCTCCACAGAAAGAATTCAACACCCTGATTTCCCTCAGTTTACTGTATGGTTTTTCACAATTAACAGAAAGGGAAATAAATTCCTTCTACCTTTGCACGCATGATGCGTCAGGTAATATCAATCCTGTTCATAGCTGTTTTTCTCGTTCAACTGATGGGAAAAACACTGGTTACGGCGCATTACCTCATTCACAAAGAAAAAATTACCCGCACACTTTGTGAGAATAAAACAAAGCCTTCGAAAAAATGTCACGGCAAATGCCAGCTCATTAAAAAACTTCGTCAGCAGAAACAGGCCGAAGGCAATGCCCCGGTTTCACTGCCCGAAGTACTTAAAGGCAAAACCGAATTCCCGGCCGAACTGCATGAAATAGCGGTTTCACTGATTACGCCCGTAGAAACGCGCACCCTTTACCCTGTTTACATTCCTTCCCGATCTTCCGTTCAGCACACCGATATTTTCCATCCGCCCTGTTGCTGATTGCCGTTGAGGTAAAAATTCTTTTCTTATTTCTTACTCATTTCAGCACTCAAATGACAGAAACCATTTCTGAGTGGCTGGATACTTACCCTGCGGAAATTACTGTGCTGATTTCCGGCCTGCTGGCTATTGCCGTGCTTCACGAAATACTGTGGATACAGTTTTATTCGATCAAGCTCCGGCTGCATACGCAGGGTGAACTTCCGGGTACCACTCCCGCAACAGGCGGCGAACAACAGCTCACAGGGCTGGTTCAACGCTTTGCAAAACTAATTACCTGGTTTTCGGCAGCCGCCGTGGTGGCGTTGCTGCTGGCAATCGTCAAACTCATTTTCTAACACAATCAGCATGAACTCATTTCTTTCAACTACAACACATATCGTTCTCTTTACCGCTGTAGCCGGCATGTTCACCTTCTCAGCGTGCGACCGCGACGATGATGATGATGTAACACCGACACCTACAGGAACAACCGGTTCACTGAAAATTCACGTGGAAAACCTGTTCGACACACTGCCGTTTGAACTGGGCAGCACAAACTACATTACGGCCAACAACGATACCGTGAATTTTTCGATGTACAAATACTACATCTCCAACATCAAACTCATCCGCCCCGACGGCAGCCGCTATGCCGAAACGGAAAGCTATCACCTCATTAATGCAGCTGATACAAACACGCTTGAGTTTACCATTGCCAACGTGCCCAACGGCGCATACAGCGGTATTGAATTTATGATTGGTGTGGACAGCCTGCGCAACGTATCGGGCTCGCAAACCGGCGCGCTTGATCCGGCAAACGGCATGTTCTGGACATGGAGCACCGGCTACATCATGGCTAAAATGGAAGGCTCATCGCCGCAGTCGGGTGCTGCAAACAACAGCATTGTATATCACATTGGCGGCTTTACCGGTGCAAACTCCTCGCTGCGCATTGTATCACCTTCGTTCAATGGCGATCAGGCCACAGTAAGCTCAACTGCTACACCCGAAATACACCTTGCCTGCAACGTGGCCGAGTGGTTCCGCAATCCGGTTACCATTAACGTGGGCACCACATTCTTCCAGATGGCTGTAAATGCCAATTCATCAATGATTGCTACCAATTATGCCGACATGTTTACGGTTGAGCATATCCATAACTAAGCACAAATGAGCAGCTACATAGTAAAAAGCAGCATGGTTGTAATGACCATGCTGCTGCTGCCACTGGCCGCTGCGGCATGCGATATCTGCGGTGCATTTATAGGTATTACGCCGTACGACAATCAGAGCAATATTCAATTCTTGCATCGTTACCGCAGTTTCAACGGCTATGCAGCGGCCAACCAGCAGCCGCAGCTATTTCCGCAGGGAGTCTGGCGCACGCCCGCTGCATACTCGCCGCTGCATACCACGCATGGCAACGGAACCGCGCAGCCGGTGTACAGCAATACCGATTTTGAAGTATTCCGCAGTTACGAACTTCGCCTGAAATACTTCATCCACCGCCGCATCGAACTCAATGCCTTCATACCGTTTAATCAAAACATGACCCGCAGCGGCGATGAAAAAGATGTGCTTACCGACATGGGCGATCCTACGGTTTATGCCGCCTGGCATGCCATCCGTAAACTGGAAGATGTAAAAATCCAGCAGCGGCTCATCATCGGTATAGGCTCCAAACTGCAGTTTGGCCGCACGGCACTGCGCAATGAAAAAGGACAACGCTACCACCTCATGCTGCAACCCGGCACCGGCAGCACCGATTTGTTTTTGTACACCAGCTACACCGCCGGCTACAAAAAATTTGGCCTTAATCTCAATGCCATGGGCAAAATAAACGGCACCAATAAATTCAACGAACGTATTGGAAACAGTGTGGTAAGTTCGGTGAATGTATTTGCACGTTTCAAGCTGAACAACAATCTCGTTCTCATGCCCTCGCTGCAATCGTATTACGAATATTCAAAAGGTATTTATGTAAACGATGTGCTTGAATACGGATCAGGAATGAATGTAGCTATGGCCGGCGCAGGTGCCGAACTGGTGTGGAAAAATATAAGTTTTCAACTTGCTGCACATATTCCTGTACATGAGCATGCTCCGGCAGAAAACCTGTCGAGTGCCGGAAGAATTGTAGCCGGGGTTACATTTAACTTTAACCAACAGCACTATCTGTTTGGTAAATAGGTTAAACGCCTGAACCAATTAACTATTAGTTTAGGCCAATTATCAAGCCGTGTGGTGATTAAATTGGTTTATACTTGTAGCAGAGCAGATTATAAAATCATATTTGTCTGATAATAATCAGAATAGTTAAACCTGTTTATCAGTATAATTCAGCCATGATAAAAAAATACATACTTCCTTTTGCCATCTTGCTGTTTACCGGCTTAAGCCTGAAAGCGCAGGATACACTGTGGACGCGCATTGCTCAGCCCGACAGCTTACAGGTAAACGGTGTGGGCTTTTCGGCAAACGGTACGCAGATTGTATCAGGCACAAATTGCCATCCGGCGCATCTGCGTTTGTGGCAAACGACTTCGGGCAGTCTGATGTGGGATTATGAAGTACCCTCAAGCCTGATGTGCCTGATGGGGGTAGGAATAAGTGCAAACAGCAACTACATTGCCACCATCGAAGAATTCGGGAACATTATCATATTCGACAATACACAATTTCCTCCCGATTCAATGACCACGATTACCACCGGAACTGCGTATGCGTTTTCAATGGCTTTCTCGCCCAACAGTGCCAAGATTGCGGCGGGCGGATCGGCCGGTAAACTCAAGACCTATAATATCGCCACCGGCACACCCGACCTGAATGTAACCGCGCATACGGGTTTTGTGTATGATGTGGCCTACTCGCCCGACGGTACGCGCATTGCCACCTGCGCCGGCGACAACAAAATTAAAATCTGGGATACGCTTGGCACCTTGCTGCACACCTTTACCAATCATACCGACGATGTGCTTGGCGTGGAATTTACGCCTGACAATGCGAGGCTGGTAAGTTGCAGCAAAGACAATACAGTGAAAGTGTTCGATGTAATCAACTTCCAGTTTCTGCAAAGCATATCGCCTTCCAGTGCCGATGTAAACTGCATTGCTATTTCCCCCGATGGCGCTTATTTCGCCTCCGGTTCGGGTGATGCGTATGTACGCATTTATAACCTTTCTACCTATCAGCTTATTCAGCAACTGCCCTACTCTTCGGGTGGTGTAGTGTCTTTGGCCTGGTCGCCGATGGGAGGGAAAGTTGTTTCCGGCACCAAAAGCGGAAAGGTAGTTTTATATGATGTGTCACTCATTGCCGGTATAGAAACAACGCAGGAAAATACGTTTACGGCATATCCCAATCCGTTTACCAACTCGCTGCAAATAATTACCGGAAATTACGAAGTAAATACACTTTCGATAAGTGATGCAGCGGGGCGTACAGTGTATGAGGAAAATACTACATACCTCGCCGGAAGCACCATTCACATTAACGGCGAATCGTTGGCAACGGGTTTATATTTCATTACACTCGCCACTTCCGACGGAAGCAGAATTGTACAGCGAATCATACATCAGTAATAACAGAAAGGCCGGTACACAATGCACCGGCCTTTTGTTTAATACAGGGATGTGAATTACTCGCTTTCTATTGATGAAGCCCCCGAAGTGGAACGGTTTACGTTGCCAGGAGTGCCCGAATACACAAAATGAGATGCACCTGACGATTGTGCATTAAGTTTGCGGTTTACACGCATACGGGCTTCTGAAGCACCGGAAAGTGTAATGGTGAGATCATCCGCTGTAAATGCATCACCGTAAAGTTCTGATGCACCGCAGAGAATTACAGTAGCCTTATCAGCACGGCCTCTGATTTTGGCTTCAGAAGCACCATTGAGATTGAGTTCAATATTGGATGATTTCAGATTACCGTCAAACTCAGAGGCTCCGGAAAGCATAAGATCAATGGGTGCAGATGGAAACTCACCCACGAGTTTAAGCTCGGCAGCCCCGCTCAGGTCGCCACCTTTAAACTGCGGACCGGTAAGGCGTACTTTAAGCGGTTCGCTGTCGTGATTATGAAAAGTACCGTTGAGCGAAAACACTAATACCTCACCCGACACTTTAGCCTTGGCGGCTTTCACCATTTCTTCGGGCCCTTCAATTTCGCACGATACAGTAGATGAATAACGGTATTCAATATCAAACACACTGGCAGCCTCGATTTTAGAAAAAGCACTTATTGTACGCTTCTGTTTAATCACAGGGCCATCACAAACAATTGGTGTGGCAAAACTGAAATCAACAGCTTTAATCCAGAAAACAGCCACCAGGGCGATCAGAATGAGAGGAAATGCTTTTTTCATTGTCAGGCGTTTTTGGTGTGGTGTGAATAATGCAATATAGCGTGGTTTGGAAGTGCTACTTGTGATTTATTTCTGAAAGGCCGCTCACGGTTTTTGCTACCGTTTTCGGTGAACCCCAATAGGTAAGTTCGCCGAGGCCGGTTGTAGTTGCATCAAGTTTACCGGTAACGCTTATTTTGGCTGTGGCTACTCCAGAAACAGTTACCAGATAATCTTCCACAATAAGCTCACGTGCCTTAAGATCAACCGTTCCGCAAACGGATACATCTGCTCTGTCGGCCGTTCCTTCAAGTTTCACTTCGGCCACTCCACTGAAATTACCGCTGAGTACAGTGGCATTTATTTTACCGGTGAATTGCGAAACACCGGAAACGTTAAGGTCGATCGGACTTTTGGGGAAATCGCCGGCAATTTTGAGCGATGATACACCAGATAAGGTTGCTCCTTTAAACTCAGGCCCGGTAACAATTACTTTCACCTTAAAATTATTGTTCGCTACACAATTTTCATTCTCCAGAGAAATACGCAACACCTCGTCTTTTACTTCAACTACAGTTTGCTTTACCATTTTTTCATCACCGGTAATTGTACAACTGAGTTCCGACGATTGTGTGTAAATGACATCAAATATCGAGCTTACCTGTATTTTACTAAACGGCTCAATGGTTCGGTTTACACGCGTTTCGGCAAAAACCGAGGTGGTTAGTGTAAGCAAAACGGCGATGAACAGAAAGTGCATGTTTCTTTTCATAACAGAATGTGTTGGGTGTGATGGTGTGATTATCTGCTATGACGGATAACCGGGACTAAAAGTAACAGCTAATGCAAAAAATCAATCAAAATGACTGATTTTCAGCACAATAAAATCAAACGAAATTTTGAAAATAAAAATCAACAAGGCGTTGATCGAGGAGAATATCGGCTTCGCGAAGCGGTTGTTTGAGGAACAATCCGTTGAGTGTACGGCAACGGCTGAGGGCCGTGTACACCTGTCCGCTGGCAAATGCTTTTCCGCCGGTATCGAGGATTACGCGGTCGAAGGTTAAGCCCTGACTTTTGTGAATGGTTACTGCCCAGGCAAGTTTGATGGGGTATTGCGTAAATGTGCCGCGAATGCGTGTTTTTACACGGCGCTCAATCGGGTTCCAGCGGTTTTCGGTGAGTTCCCACGTTTCTTTGTACACGCGGTGTACTTCGCCCGACTGCAGCTGTACTTCAATGGCTTCGTCGGAAATGAAGACTATTTTGCCGATGGTGCCGTTTACCCATCTGCGCCCTTCGGCGCCGGAATCGTTGCGGACGAAAATTACCTGCGCGTGTTTTTTGAGTTTGAGGAAGCGTTGTGTGGGGTGATCTTTCTCCGGGAAGTCGCCTTCGACGTAGGCTTCAAAGGTGTATTCTTCGTCGGGAAGTCCTGCGAGGCGGCGTTCGTTTTCGGCTTCGGCGGTGCGCAGGTAAGAAGTAAGCGTAATTACGAATTCATCGGCAGCGGGTGTATAGCCGGGTATGCAGCGTTCGTTTATTTGCGAAAGTGTGGCAGTGTCGCCCCGGCGGAAAGTGCGGATGCGGTTGAGCAGATCGGCAAAAGCGGCGTCGCCTTTCTGGCGGTATATGGTTTTCAGCTCTACCCGCATCGGGTTGAGCTGTTTGTATGCGGGCGCATCAAAAAAATAACCGCCTGCATATTCGTTGCCGAAAATATGCCGGTCGAATTCATTGTCGTTGCGCACCACCGGAGGCAGCTGAAACAAATCGCCCACGAGCACAAGCTGTTTGCCGCCGAAAGGAATTTCGGGCGAATCGCTGTTGATACGCAGTGAGCGTTCGATGGCCTGAAAAATATCCGAGCGCAGCATGGATACTTCATCAATGATGAATACATCGGTGCTGCGGATCATTTCTGCACGCGGTGAGCCGGGTGTGAATTTTTCGATGGCTTCATCGTCGGGCAGCAAAGGCCGCAGCGGCAAACGGAAAAACGAATGAATGGTATTGCCGCCTACATTGGTGGCCGCAATGCCGGTAAAGGAAAGCACCACAAATTTCTTGCGCGTGTGCTGGCAGAAATAATGAATGAAGGTGGATTTGCCCGTACCTGCTTTACCAATGATGAGAAAGCTGGCGGGCGTCTGCTCAATCTCATCATACAGCGGCCCGATTACGGGATCATTGAGATAATCGGCCGGCAGTTCGAAATTTCGGCGGTAAAAATCAGGCAAACTGATTTCCTGATCAAATACCGACACCTGCATGCTGCCGCTTTCAATCATACCAAAGAAATACAACTCACTGCCGCACCCGCGAAACGGATCATTCATATTAAAGTCCTGCGCGCTGCTGTGCGCAAGCACTTTCAGTATATAATCGGCCTGCCGGAGCATCCAGCCAATGCCGCCCGGATTTTGTTTCACATAACGCTGCGCATACTCCGCATTCAGCGTAATGCCCACGGCAGCCAGAAAATCAAGTATGCGCTGCGTGAGTTCACTTTCTTTCAGATAACTCCGTTTATCGGGCAGCGCCTGAAAATTATCCGGCAAATTTTCATCGTAGCCTTCCGGCCAGTGCTCCTCATCGCGCCCGTAGTAAAGCTGATACGCCAAAGCCTTCTGAAACCGGCCTTCACGCACCATGGGCGAGAAGCGAAACTGATCAATCCAGACGGCCAGAAGTTTTTTGCTGATTTTCATGCGATACTACAAAGCTAAAACGTCCGGCACTGGTTTGTACCGGACGTTCAAAAAAGTATCAAAATATTACCTTACAAACCCAGCACCACTTCGTCGGGATCTTTACCGCCGAAGATAAGCTTGTGCGGATTTTCAATCATCTGTTTTACGGCCACGAGGAAACTCACGGAGTCTTTACCGTCGATGATGCGGTGATCGTAGCTGAGTGCGATGTACATCATGGGGCGAATTACCACCTGTCCGTTTACTGCAACCGGACGATCAACCACATTGTGCATGCCGAGGATGGCGCTTTGCGGCGGATTGATGATGGGTGTACTCATGAGCGAACCGAACACACCGCCGTTGGTGATGGTGAATGTACCACCTGTCATATCATCCACGGTAATTTTTCCGTCGCGTGCTTTAATGGCAAGGCGTTTGATTTCGGCTTCAATCTGTGCAAGGGTCATTGCTTCGGCATTACGCACAACGGGCACCATGAGGCCTTTGGGCGCGCTTACGGCAATGCCCACATCGCAGTAATCGTGATAAACAATTTCTTCGCCGTCAATCTGTGCATTCACGCCCGGGAACTGGCGCAGGGCTTCGCACACGGCTTTGGTGAAGAACGACATGAAGCCGAGGTTTACGCCATGCTTCTCTTTAAATACGTCTTTGTATTTGTTGCGCAGTGTCATTACCGCACTCATGTCAACTTCGTTGAAGGTGGTGAGCATGGCGGTTTCCTGCTTCACGGCCACAAGGCGCTGCGCGAGTTTTTTGCGCAGGCTGGTCATTTTATCGCGGCGCTGGTTGCGTGTGCCGCCCCAGCCCTGCGCGGCAGATGCATCAAAGCCGTTGGCAATGGCGTTGAGTACATCGCCCTTGGTAATGCGTCCGTCTTTGCCGGTGCCGTTAAGCTTTGCGGCGGGTATGCCGTTTTCGGCCATCAGTTTCTGCGCAGCAGGCGAAGGATGTCCGGTGGCGTAGGTAGCTGTTTCGGCAGCCGCTGTTTTAGCGGGCTCGGTTTTCACGGCAGCCGGCTCGGCTTTTTGGGCTTCTTCTTTTTTGGCCGCAGGTTCGGCTTTGGGCTTGGCCGAGGGCTGCACCGATGTGTCAATGGTACACACCACATCGCCCACTTTCACCGTAGTGCCTTCGGGCACCACAATTTTAATGGCTCCGGCTTCTTCGGCATTGATGGTGAGGGTGGCTTTGTCTGAATCTACTTCGCAAAGCTCTTCGTCTTTTTCCACCACATCGCCGTTTTGCTTGAGCCAACGGGCAATGGTTACTTCGGTGATTGATTCGCCGGGGCTGGGTACTTTGAGATCAATGATGGCCATAATCGGATGCGCTCGGATGTGTGTGAATTATACTTTTTCGGGTGTGGTTGCGGCCACGCCCATTACTGATTCAATAATTTCCTGTTGCTCGCGGTTGTGCATTTTGGCAAAACCGGTGGCCGGACTGGCTGCTTCCTCGCGGCCTGCGTAAGTGAGCTGAATGCCGTTGTTGCGCCCGTTCAGATCGCGGAAACGACGGTCAACAAACGTCCACGGCCCCATGTTCTCAGGCTCTTCCTGTGCCCAGATAAACTCAGTGGCTTTGCTGTATTTTTTCAGCAATGCGTTTATCTGTGCCGCGGGGAACGGATAGAGCTGTTCGAGACGCACAATGGCCGTGTCGGTGCGGCCTGTTTTGGTGCGCTGTTCATCGAGATCGTAATAAATTTTGCCGGAGCAGAACACCACGCGTTTTACCGAAGCCGCTTTCACGCTGTCATCAGCAAGCACTTCCATAAATCCGCCTTCGGTAAAATCAGCCAGTTTCGATACACAGGCCGGATACCGCAGCAGTTTCTTGGGTGTAAAACACACCAGCGGCTTGCGGAAATCGCGCTTGAGCTGGCGGCGCAGCACGTGAAACTGCTGGGCCGGTGTAGTGGTGTTTACCACCTGAATATTGTTCTCGGCACAGAGCTGCAGGAATCGCTCAATGCGCGCACTCGAGTGCTCAGGCCCCTGGCCTTCGTAGCCATGCGGAAACAGCATTACCAGACCATTCATGCGGCGCCACTTGTACTCGGCACTGCTCAGGAACTGATCGAAAATAATCTGTGCGCCGTTGTTGAAATCGCCGAACTGTGCCTCCCAGATGGTCAGTGCGCCCGGTGCAGCCATGGCATAGCCATACTCAAAACCAAGCACGCCGTATTCCGAAAGGTGCGAGTTGTATATATCAAGACGCTTTGCTGCACCAATGTTGTTGAGCGGCAAATACTCTTCTTCCGAATCCTCCACTTTCACCACTGCATGGCGGTGCGAGAACGTACCACGCTCCACATCCTGACCACTGAAGCGGATGAAATGTCCTTCGTTCATCAACGTAGCGTAAGCCATAAGCTCACCCATTGCCCAATCGTAAGCATCTTTCTCAATCATCGACTGACGGTCTTTGAAGATGTTTTCGATTTTGTTGAAGAACTTTTTATCGGCCGGAAGCTGTGTGGTTTTCTTAGCAAGGTTGAGGAACAATGTTTTCTCCACCGCTGTTGCCGGCGACTTCTCAAAATCTTCTGCAGTAGCCATGCGCATACCTTTCCAGACCCCGTCGAGGAACGAAGTAATTTTGGCTTTGTTGGTCTGCTTGGCCATGTTGAGTTTATCCTGAAGCTCGTCTTTGAAGGCTTTTTCCATGGCTTTGGCCATTTCGGCTTCAATAGCTCCCTGCTCGGTAAGTTGCTTTACATAAATCTCGCGCGGGTTGGGATGCTTGGCAATGGCTTTGTAAAGCAGCGGCTGTGTAAAGCGCGGCTCATCGCCTTCGTTGTGCCCGTATTTGCGGTAACCGAGCAAATCAATAAACACATCGCGGCCAAAGGTCTGGCGGAATTCGATGGCCAGTTTCGATACGAAAGCCACAGCTTCCACATCGTCGCCGTTTACGTGAAACACCGGCGAAAGCACCACTTTGGCCACATCGGTGCAGTAAGTGCTCGAACGCGCATCGAGATAGTTTGTGGTAAAACCAACCTGGTTGTTGGTTACAATATGTACAGTGCCGCCGGTTTTGTAACCGTCCAGCAAACTCATCTGAATTACTTCATACACAATTCCCTGACCGGCAATAGCGGCATCGCCATGCAGCAGAATCGGACAAATGCGTTTCAGGTCGCCGTCGTACTTCTGGTCGATTTTAGCGCGCACAATACCTTCCACAACCGGGTCAACCGCTTCGAGGTGCGACGGGTTGGGTGTAAGGCTGATGTGTACGGGCTTGCCGCTGTTTGAAGTCTGGTCGCTGCTGTAGCCCATGTGATACTTCACGTCGCCGTCGTAGGCCGCATCTTCGGTAAGCGCGCCCTCAAACTCGGTGAAAATATCTTCGTAGGTTTTATTGAGAATATTGGCAAGCACGTTGAGGCGGCCACGGTGTGCCATACCCATTACGTATTCCGAAATACCCAGATCGGCGCCGTGTTCCATCAGTGTATCGAGGGCGGGAATGAGTGTTTCACTGCCTTCGAGCGAGAAACGTTTCTGGCCTACAAACTTGGTGTGCAGGAAGTTTTCGAACACCACCGCCTGATTGAGTTTGGTGAGAATATCTTTTTTCTCCTCAATGCTGAAATTGGGGGTGTTTCGTGTGCCTTCCATTTTTTCCTGGAGCCATTTAATGATTTCCGGGTTGCGGATATACATGTATTCGGCGCCAATGGAATGGCAGTAGGTTTGTTTGAGATGCGCGATGATATCGCTGAGTTTTGCAGGACCGATACCGATTTGTGTGCCGGCCTGAAACACGGTTCCGAGGTCGGCCTGCTCGAGACCGAAGTTTTCGATATCGAGTGTGGGCAGGTATTTGCGGCGTTCGCGCACCGGGTTTGTTTGCGTAAACAGGTGGCCGCGTGTACGGTAGCCGTTTATGAGGTTAATTACATTAAACTCTTTACGCACCTGCGAAGGAATTTCGCCGGTGTCTTCGAAGTTTTTCCGGGCAAATTCAAAGCCCTCGAAAAAACGTTGCCAGCTGATATCAACCGAAGTTTTATCGGTGAGATAGTGCTGATAGAGTGATTCAACGGCAACTATTTCGGCGTTGCCCAGATAAGATTGTTCGCTCATGCCTGCTTGCGTTCAAAAACGGTGTGGCAAAGTTAACGGTTTCGGGCAATTTGAGCGGGCTGAAACGGGGGAAATACACTGACCGGCTATTTCCCGTAGTTGCAGCGCAGCCAAACCTTCTGCAAGGCGCGTATAATCATAAGTTCGGCCAGTACAGCTTCAGGAGAAACAGCTTTAGCGAGTGCAGATTTAATGTTTTTTTCAGGTACGTCAACCCGGTAAAGCAGTTGCTGAAGATGCGGGCTTACACTTGGGTGACCAAGCCGGGCAGCCACTGCATCGCGGAAATCGAATACATTGATAAAGTGTACACCTTCAAAACCTGCTTCGCAGCCGGCTCCGGCAAAATCGCGGGCCAGCTGGGCCACGGCATCGGGCAGCAGGGCTTCCAGCAAGGGATCGGCAGCCAAAGGTGCGCCAAATTGCAAGGCGGGATGCAGCTCACTCATCAGGAAGCGCGTGTGAAGGTTATTGCTGTGATATCAACTAAGCCGTAATGCGCCAGCTGCTCATGCACCGACCATTTCCCATGTATTACAGGCTGCCGCAACTGCCTACCTGTGGCGTGCTGCAGCAAACCGTTGAGCATAAGCTGCTGTGTGGCAAAACGGTTATACTGGTGCAGCGGCATGGTTTAAGGGTTGGGAGCCGTGCGTTTTAGCTTAAGCCGTTCTACCGGGCGGTTGTTGAGTATGTGCTCGTACACAATTTCAGGCACGTCGGCCGGCTGCACGTTTACATAAAAAATACCGTCGGGATATACAGCTACTGTGGGGCCGAAATCGCAGATATCGAGGCACCCGGCTTTTTGTGCGCGCACGCGGAGTTCGGCAGGCTTGTCTTTAAGGTGTTCTTTAAATGCAGCCACCAGTTCAAGCCCGTGTGCTTCGCCGCAGCTAAGCCTTGCCGCGCCTTCTTTGCGCTGGTTGGTGCATACAAAAATATGTTTGTGGTAAACCGGTTCTTCGTGGTTCATAGCAATAATTTTCAACGGTAAAGTTACACAAACATCAATGCCGGTTTGCCAGCAGAAAAGCGATTCGCGGCACAACATTTGTGCATCCGGGCTGTTTTGAAAGGGCATTTATGAAGAAACACGTACTTATTACCGGCGGCTCCGGACTGGTGGGCACACACCTGAGCAGGCTTTTACTGCAAAAAGGCTACAGCGTTTCGCATTTGGGCAGGGGCAAAAAAAACGCGGCGCAGGGCATTTCGTTTTTCGGGTGGGATCCTGCACGCGGCTACATGGAGCCCGGCGCATTGGATAATGCAGATTATATCATTCACCTTGCCGGTGCCGGCGTGGCCGATGAGAAGTGGACTGCCGCGCGCAAAAAGCTAATCATCGACAGCCGCGTGCAATCGGCACAGCTGCTGGTAAACGAATTGCAGAAAGCCGGTAAAAAGCCCGAAGCCTTTATTTCTGCCTCCGCCATTGGCTGGTATGGCATGACCACCACCGAACGCATTTGCGAAGAAACCGACACCGCCCACAGCGATTTCTTCGGCGAGTGCTGCCGCCTCTGGGAAGAAAGCGTTGAGCCGGTTTCGGCAATGCACATACGTCTGGTGAAACTACGTATCGGCATTGTGCTTGCCCGCGAAAGCGGCTTTCTGCCCAAAGTATCGGCACCCGTAAAATGGCTGGCCGGCTCACCGCTTGGCAGCGGCAAACAATGGGTGCCGTGGATACACATAGATGATCTTTGCCGCATGTTTCTGCAAGCCATTGAACAACCTGCCATGCAAGGAGTGTATAATGCCGCAGGTCCGCAACACCTTACCAATAAAGAAATCACCAAAGCCATTGGCAAAGCCCTGCGAAAACCGGTTTTTCTGCCTGCCGTACCCGCATTCGCCCTCAAACTCGCCCTCGGCGAAATGGCGCAAATGATTCTCAACGGCAACCGCATTTCCAATCAGAAAATACTACGCACAGGCTTTACCTACAAATACAACACGATCGAAAAAGCACTGCACAATTTGTTGCAGAAATAACAACTGCGCCAACCCGTCAATTACGTATAAACAAATCAATACTTTTTCAATAAACAAATAAGAGCACACCCAATGGTATGCTCTTATTTGTTTAAAGTATTTTAAGTGAATTATCTAATCAGATTCACGTGCCCGATATGGCTCATGCCCTCTCCTGTGGCGGCGTTGGTGTATTCCACTTTCCACACATACACATCCTGCTGGCACTTATCGCCCTTATAGCGTCCGTCCCAACCCTGATCAGCATCCTGCGTATCAAAAATCAATTCGCCCCAGCGGTCGAAAATCAGGAAACGATAGTCTTCGGCGCCCATAATGGCGGGCATAAACACGTCGTTCAGTCCGTCGCCGTTTGGTGTAAATGTATTGGGAATGTAAAACCGGTGCTCGGGTCTCACTTCTACGCGGAGTTGTGCCGTGTCGGGGCAACCGTACTCGTTCCACACAATCTGCGTAATGGTATATTCGCCATAATTCCAGTAGGCATGCGTTTCATTACACATGTTTGTTGACACATAGCCGTCGCCCCAGTTGAGCTGGCACGAATCGGCTCCGGTGCTGAGATCGGTGGCCGTAATAAACGGATCGAAAATAGAAACGCTCAAACTGTCAACCGTAAATGCCGCCGTAGGCACCGGATTCACAACCACAAGGCCGGGCATAAAGAAGGTATCAGTAGCTACACAACCAGAAGTGGCACTAATAATGAGCATTACATCATATACCCCTACCTGTGTGTACGTATGCGACGGGTTGGGCAGTGTAGAAGTGTTCCCGTCGCCGAAATCCCAGAAATAGGTAAGCGGCACACCGGTAATAGAGGCATCATTAAATTGTACGGTAAATGGTACACAGCCTTCCGCATCGGGTGTATTGAACATCGCATCGGGCATTGGATATACGATTACATTTTGTGTAGCCGTACTGGTGCATCCGTTTTCGGTTATGGTTAGTGTAACCGGATAAGTTCCTGGTGCATTAAAAATGATGCCGGAGGGATTGGGTTGTGTGGATGTGGGAATATTGGCATTGGGGCCAAAGTTCCAGTTTAATGTAGCTGATGGCCCATACGTGCCGCCGGCCACAAAACTGAAATTGTTGGTTTCTATACATTGTGGCGGTGGTGCTGCAAACTGTGCGAGTGGTGGTTGTGTAACTGTAATTACAACCTGATCGGTATCCGAACAATCGGTATAAGGATTAATCACGAGTGTAACAGTGTACGTGCCGTTTGCAGGATACGTATAGGTAGGATTGGCCACGTTGGATGTATCGGCCTGTGTGGTGGGATCGCCGAAATTCCAGAGGAAAATGGAGGCGTTAGTGCTTTGCTGCTGAAACGGTATGGTGAGGCCGGTACAGTTTAAAGCAGCCACATTGATATTAATATTACCGGTAACCGGAATTGGCGTACAGGGCAACACGGTAAACTGAAAATCACGCATACTCACATTGAGCAGCTGTCCGTTTCGGTATTCCTTGCAACACACGGCCACAACCCAGGTACCCAGCATGGTGGGTGTGCCATAGAGGAAGCCGCTGTTTACATTGCAGCTTAATGCCGGGTTGCTTGCCATGGGGGCACTGCCGGTGTAGGGCGCCACATAAGTTACGGGCACATACGGCGGCGGGTTGGGCGGCTGCGGCATAGGTACGTTCTGATCAGCACCATTGTAGGGCGCGCAAAGCTCATAGGCCAGCGAATCGCCATCGGGGTCAGTGGCCGAATGGTCGAAAATGAGCGGAATACCAATGCAGAGATAAATAGGCGGATAGTTGTTATAGCGGGCACTGCTGTTGCACACAGCCACCGATGCCGGCGGAATGTAGGTAACAATTGACGAGCCTTGCCCGCCCGGATTCACCAGATTCACAATGGTGGCATTGCGGCAGCAACGCTGATACACCATCATATACCCGTTTGTGTTAGGCGGCAGAAAACATTGCGTAGTGTATATGGCTTCTTCCTCACACACCGAACCCGGTGCAGGCACATAACACGGCACACTGATGGTGGATGTAATGGTGTTGATTATTGGCTGTGTGAGCACAAGATCTGTAACAAGTGCTCCGGTTACTGCATCAAAAATGCCTATCGATGCCGGATCGTCAAACGGGGGAATACCATTGATACAATCACGGTACACCTTAAGTGTTACCTGATAGTTGTTATTGCCCAAACAATCATAATACAACTCTCCCCCTACAATATGCGTAGCCCTGAGTGGCGCAAACCACAGCAGTGCAAAGCAACTCAGTATGTACAAACGCCATCTCATGGCTTATCAATTAATGTCCTGCTCAAAAATTACTACGTAATTCCGGGAGAATGAGATTCAGAACGATGATTACTTTTGAGTTAAAACGGAAATAAACCCACTATAGTTTTTGCCGTCGGAAGTATTTAATATGTAGTAATAAGTTCCGTCTGATACACCACCACCATTCCAGTCGTTGCGGTAATCCGAGCTTTCGTAAATTTTATTTCCCCAGCGGTTATAAATCAACAACTGGCTCTGCGGAAAGTTCTCCAAACCGTCAAACACCAGTAAGTCATTAATTCCGTCGCTGTTGGGTGTGAAAACATTGGGAGGAATTACATCGCATTCGCGGTAGCTTACCTGAATGGTGTCTATTTCCACATCGCCGCAACCTTCACGCACCAGTACCACAAACGTGCCATTTCCGGTGGGTGTAAATACGTTTACCGCCCCGGAAGGATTGGGAAGTACATCATTTCCCGCAAAGGTGGTCCAGGTAAAGGTGTAAGGACTTGAACCTCCTGTGGGCGCTGCCGCCAGAGTAACCTGATCGCCGTCGCAGATGTCCCAGTCGGGAATTGCGGGCAGTGCAAGCGGGCCACCTGTGGGAAGGTAAACAGTAACGGTATCCACAGCAACGGGAGTGCCGCAGGGGTCGGCCATGGTTACAATGTAGCTTGTGGTGGCAGTGGGCGAAACGTTTATGCTTTGCGTGGTTTGCCCCGAGCTCCAGGAGTAGGTATATGGCTGTGCCCCGCCCGAACCGATGGCAGTAAGCGTAAGTGGCTGCGTGTTGCAAAGCGCCGTATCGGGCCCGGCATCCACATCAAGCGGCAGGAAATCGCCGATATACAATGTGACAGAATTTGACGACGAGGCTACACATGGCCCCTGCACAATTGCCGTAATGGTAAGTGTATCAAGCCCTTCGGGCACGCCATCCTGCACGGCTGAAATACAAAATGTAGCCGAATCCTGCCCGGGCAGGAAGATAATCTGCGGCGGCAATGCCGGGGTAAAATCAATACCGGAAAGCGCATTACCGGTAAAGCTGAGTTGCACAGTATCTGCAGCGGCCAGTGAACCCTGACGCGTAAACGTAAGGCAGGCCTGTCCGCAACCTTCAAACAAGGTTGAATCGTTGGGGCCGCCGTAACTGATTTCAGACGACACATTTACATTGCCGGCCGAGAAACTGCCTGCTTCGAGAAATACGCCTGAGTCGAATGAACCATCGCCGGCATCGGCAATGGCAATTTTAATGTGATAGGTTTCTCCGCAAATTACCGGATAGATGGCCTGAAGCACTGTGGTCTGCCCGTCGTACTGAATATCAATCAGGTTTGATCCCTGAAAATTATCGCGGAAATAGGCGCAGTTGGTGCAAGGACCAGGAGCAGGCGCAGTGGTCGTACCCTGAAAACCATTGTTCACGTTGTTGATGCTAACAACGGTGGTAGTAGTGGGAATAAGCGCAATGTTGGTAACCGGAAGCGGTGTGGTTACACCACTCAGGAAAAAGCCGAACACATCGTTAAATGTGGAGTTTACAAACTCGCTGTATTCCTCCGAGCCAAAACTGTAATTGAACTTTACAGTATCAGCAAGCGGAATAAAGTCGAACTCAAGCACGGCTGCATTAAACAACTGGGCTGTGGCAATAGCGGCAAGATCAGGATCGCCGCCTGCCCCATTGTCGCCGCCGGCACTTGAAGCTGTATTGTTCCCATGCGGACCAGTCCCCGGCCCGAGCTGGGGGTCGTTTGCAAGCACAGTCCCGGTGGTAAGTACCAGGCCGCTGTCAATACCCAGATTGGTATTCAGCGCAGTAAACTGACCTATGGCATTCGCATAGCCTGTGAAGGTAATGTTAAATGCCTGAATCCCCTGCCCAAGAAGTACATTTTGCACCAACTGGGCCGGGGTGAGCGCATTATTGGTAATTAGCTGGGAATAGGCTGTTAAGGGGGATAGAAAGAATAGGAAAAGGAGTATCCGGAGATGCTTCATATGTTAATTTTTATGTTTGCCATGCGAAATATACGCAAATACCCCTAAACAGGGGATATTTTTGATAAGTGGTTTTCTGAAGTTCAAAACCGGACTATCTTCCTAAGAATCCGGCCATTGGTTTCCGTTTAGACAACCCGATCAACACCTGCCCCTATTTGTTCCCGGAGTGGTTATTCAGATTTTTCTTAATAACGATTTTGTGTCTTTGTTTACCCGATTTCGGGCTTTTTTTTACCGATTCTTCCCATAAATCAGAAAAAAGCAGGCTTAATGCGATAAAAAAACAAAAAAACCCGAACAGCCTCTCTGATTGTAAAAACAAGTCTTTTGAAACCTATCTTTATCCCATGCCACTCATCCTACCCGTAAACGGAAAATCTCCCCAATTCGGCAACGATTGCTTTATTGCCGAAAACGCAACCATTGTTGGTGACGTTATTGCCGGCGACCAATGCAGTTTCTGGTTTACCGCTGTTGTGCGCGGAGATGTAAACGGAATTCGAATGGGGAATAAGGTAAATGTGCAGGATGGGGCAATTATTCACTGCACCTACCAGAAAGCAGCTACCACAATTGGTAATAATGTGTCAATTGGTCATCGTGCCATTGTACATGGCTGTACCCTGCATGACAATGTGCTGGTAGGTATGGGTGCCGTTGTAATGGACAATGTAGTGGTGGGAAGCAACACCATTATTGCCGCAGGCGCCGTAGTAACCGAAGGCACACAGGTACTTCCCAACAGCATTTACGCCGGTGTTCCGGCAAAGAAAATAAAAGACATTAGTCCCGAATTAACCAAAGGGGAAATTGAACGTATTGCCAATAATTACATTATGTATTCCGGCTGGTTCAAATAAACCAAAAAGACAAAAGCATCCCCGATTTCTATTGTATTAATCTTATACTGTATTGAGGGCATGCTATTTAGAAAATTCGTATTTACCACTTTGATACTTGTACTTGCCGGCGCTGCTTTATATCTTTTTGGCGGTGTACAACTTGATATTGTTTCACATGATACCTATTATGCAGTTGATTTGGCCCAGCTGTTTTTTTCTGCTGCCATTTCCATGATTCCGTCTTCCCTTCTTCTTCTTTATATCGAACTAATCCAAAAGAAATCAGCACCGCAAAAACTCACACAGATAAGCTATTTACTTCATTTGGCAGGCATTCTTGTATTGCTAACCACAATTGCAGCTTCTTTTGCTTTTGGCGAAAGAGAATATCTTATGCTCACTACCATTTTTGTGTACACCGGCCTGTTTCTGGCTGTAGCCGGAATGTCGCTGATACCGGCAATTCTACTAATCGCAATGCGCAAAAAATAATTCGCTTAGCTACTCAATACGGTTCCGGCAGTATTCCAAATCAATTGTTCAATCACAGCTGTTTCGCCGGTAAGTTTATGAAGCGTTTGTGCGAAAATCATTGTGCTGCCGGTGGTGAAATACGTTAATGTGCCAGACATTTGAGTGTCATTCAGCCAATTTGCATTGGCCAATATGCGCTGTGTTTGCCGGGCCACTGCGGGTGCGGGATCAATCACATTCACCTCAGGCCCGCAAATACGCCTCAGCAGGGGCAGCACAAATGGATAATGTGTACAGCCCAGCACCAGTTCATCCATTCCTTTCTCCAACATCGGTTCGAGCCAGCCGCGCAGCATTTTTTCGGTAGCGGGCGTATCCAGGTCACCGGCTTCTATTTGCTGTACCAGCCCCGGACAGGGTTGCTTTATCACATTTACATTTCCCGCAAAGCGCGCTACTACTGAAGCAAACAACTGCCCCTGAAAGGTGGCAGTAGTGGCAATTACACCTACTACTCCACTGCGGGTATGTTCGGCTGCAGGTTTTACAGCCGGCTCCATACCTACAACCGGCAGCTGCGGAAATTTTTCGCGCACATGATTAAGCGCGGCGGCACTTGCCGTGTTGCAGGCAATAACCACCAGCTTACAGCCCTGTTGAATCAGGTAATGTACCACTGCCTCCGTGTAACGCCGTATTTCCTCCAACGATTTTTCGCCGTAAGGCAAATGCGCACTGTCGCCCACATAAATCAAGTCCTCTGCCGGCAGCAACCTGCGAATTTCCCGAAGTACACTTACGCCGCCAATGCCTGAATCGAATACGCCTATGGGTGATTTGGATGACATTGCATACAAAGTAAACGGATTGTATCGACCCGGCAATCGACATCTTATCAAATTCACTCCATAAAAAAACATCCGCCCTTACAGACGGATGTTTTTGAAAATAATTTGCTGTAAATATTACTTACCACCGCCGGCAGGAGCTGTACCACCGGGTGCAGGCGTAGTAGGCGCAGGCAGGGTGATGCCAAGTTCTTTAAGCATATCCATGAAAATATCATCAGCCGGAGATGCATAAATTACAATAGCCGATGATTTGCTGCTGTCGATTACGTATTTGTAACCACGGCGGGCAGCCACAGCTTTCGCGGCATTACGGATTTTCTCGTAAATGGGCTTAAGCAGATCAGCACGCTTGTTCGAGAATTCGGTTTGTGCGCTTACCTGAAAGGTTTGCATGTTTTGCTGAAGATCCACAATTTCTTTTTCCTTGAGACCTTTGATGAGCGGGCTCCAGGTTTTATTGAGTGAATCATACTCGTTCATTTTCAGATCAAGCTGGTTCTGCATCTGAACAAGCTGACCTTCGAGCATTTTATAGTATGCAGCAGCATCTTCGCTGGCTTTCTTGAAGTCGGGCATCACGTTAAGCAGTGAATCGAGATCAAAATGAGCAACTGCTGCGGGTGTAGCTTTAGCTTGAGCGTGCAATGCAACAGGGGCTGCAACAAAAAGAATAAGTGCCGCAATGGCCGCTTTGAGGAGATTTTTCATGTGTGAAATGGAGTGTATTCGAGAATTGAAGATTTACGGATGAATGGTTATTTACAAATTACTTGCCAGAACCTCCGGCCTTTTTCCAGCCGAGAATTTCAAGCACATCGTCACTCTTGTCGTATTTCGGATTGGAATACAACATGGTCATATCACTGGCTTTATCGAACACGATGCCGTAGCCTCCGCGTTCAGCCATTTCCTTAACCGCATTGTACACCTGATCCTGAATCGGTTTTACGAGTTCCTGACGTTTTTTGAAGAGCTCACCGTCAACTCCGAACTTCTGCTTCTGAAACTCTTTTGCTTCTTTTTCTTTCTGAATAATCTCGGCTTCACGTTTTTTGCGAAGCTCCTCAGTTAATAACAACTGTTCTTGCTGAAAGTTTTTATAAAGTTTATCAATTTCAGCATATTTTGCCTCCACTTCTTTCTGCCACTGCATGGAAAGCTGGTTGAGCTGGTCCTGCGCCTGCTGGTAAGAAGGGCTTTGAGCAAGGATATATTCAGTATCTACATAACAGAATTTTTGGGCCGAAGCCATGCCGCTAAGTCCCAGAATTGCGATAAAAAGGAGAATTATGCGTTGTTTCATGGTAAATTGATGGTTTTATTTAAACCTTGTGAGGCGAAAGTACAAATTTCATTGCACTGAATCAGTGCTTCTGCTCACGTGCTGATTTTGTTATTAACGGATCTTGTTGTTTACAAACCTACAACTCTCCCAGATTCATGCCAATTGTGAAGTGAATCTGCGAACGCTGCATGGTGGGGCGACTTTCCACATTATCGAAACGATAGCCCCAATCGAGACCAAGCAGGCCAAACATGGGCAGGAACACCCGCACACCTACACCACCTGAACGGTACACATCGAACGGATTGAAGCTGCGGAAATTCGACCAGGTATTACCAGCCTCCACAAATGCCAGTCCGAAAACCGTGGCACTGGGATTGAGTGTTACCGGATAACGGAGTTCCCAAGTGTATTTAGCAATGATAGGGCCACCGGTTTGCGGTGAAAGCGACTGATCGTCGTAACCGCGCAGGGCAATGATTTCGCGGCCGTCGAGTGCAAAACCGGTAAGACCGCTGCCGCCAAGATAAAAACGTTCAAACGAAGCGCGGCCCACATCGCTGCGGTACATGCCCAGATAACCAAAGCCAATGCGTGTATTCAACACCAAATTACCGGCAAGGCGGGTGAACCAGGATGAAGTGAATTTCCACTTGTAATACTCCACCCATTTGTTGCGCTGCTGCACCGAGGCCGTGCTGTAATCAATTTTATTAAACAACGAATACGGCGGGGTAAACTGACCGATGATCTTAATATCGGCGCCACTGCGCGGATAAATAGCCTGGTCGGTTGAATTGCGGCTTAAGGTAATGCGATAATTCAGGTTGTTGGCATAACCGTCGCTGAATGCAAACACACGGCCAAAATCCTGAAGCTGATAGTACTGATAGTTGAGTTCCTGATACAACGTAAAGAAATCATCAGGACGACGTAAACGCATACCGAAACCAACTGTAGCACCCGAAATCTTTACAAAGTTGCGGGCAGGATCCGTTGCTCTCAAACCGTTTGACTGAACCGAATGAAACACGGTTACCGATAGTGAATTGGGTTTCTTGCCACCCAGCCAGGGCTCCGTGAACGAAGCATTGTACGACTGGAAGAAAAGACCGTTTGACTGCGCGCGGATGCTCAGCTTTTGTCCGTCGCCCGAGGGAAGCGGACGCCAGGCCGACTTGTTAAGAATGTTGCGCGCCGAAAAATTATTGAAAGAAAGCCCCAGCGTACCTACAATACGGCCGGCTCCGAAACCACCCGAAAGTTCCACCTGATCAGACGGACGTTCTTCTACAATGTACTCAATATCCACTGTTCCTGTGGTGGGATCGGGCTTGGGATTGATCTGTATTTTCTCGGGATCAAAATAACCAAGCGAGGCCAGTTCACGCTGCGAACGGATTACATCCGAGCGACGGAACAACTGGCCGGGCCGCGTACGAATTTCGCGCATAATTACATGGTCATTTGTTTTCGTATTTCCCATCACCACTACATTCCTGATCGTAGCCTGACGACCTTCATATACGCGCATTTCAAAGTCAATCGAGTCGCCTTCTACATTTACCTCCACCGGATTGATGTTGAAAAACAAATAACCATCATCCATATACAACGAACTGATGTCGTTGCCCTGCTGGCTCATGTAAAGCCGCGACTCAAGCAGCTCCTGGTTATATACATCTCCACGATTAATACCAAGCTGCCGCGACAGTTTTTCCGACGAATACTTGGTATTGCCTACCCATGTAATGTGGCGGAAATAATATTTGTGGCCTTCATCAATGCGCATATTAATTACCACACGGCTGTCGCTCACACGCTGCACGGTATCGGTTACGATCTTCGCATCGCGATATCCTTTTTTGCGGTATTTGGCCAGAATTTTCTCCTGATCTTTTTCGTAATTGTCTTCGAGGTATTTGGCTGATTTAAACCACTGATACCAGCGTTTTTGCTTGGTATCTTTCATCATAAAACGGATGCGCCACGTGGGATAAAGTGTATTTCCCGAAATATTCAGGTCTTTGATTTTTACTTTTTCGCCTTTGGTAATCAGGAAATCAAGGTTCACAAAGCTGGGTGATGAGCTGTCCTTAGTGACAATTACTTCTGTACGGCAGTTCAGATAACCATCGGCGCGGTAATGTTCATTTACAGTTTCCTTTATCGCGCGCAAACGATAATCGGTAAGTACCATACCACGAGAAATATTGAGCTTTTCACGCAGGTCATCGGCCTGATTTTTATTAATCCGGCTCGGTGAATTTTTAAATGAGAATTTGTTGATCCGCGGTTTTTCCACCACCACGATATCAATCCAGATATAATCGCCTTCTGTTTTATTTACTAACAGCTGAACATCATCAAAAAGCCCCTCACGCCAGAGATTGTCAATGGCTTCAGCCGTTTTATCACCCGGCACCATTATTTTATCCTGAATAGGCAGGCCTGAAAGCAGCACCACCACATTCGGATCTACCATCTGGGTGCCAATCACATTCACTTTTACCAGCGTGTATTCTCGCGGAGTGGAGTAATTGATAAGTTGTGAATTACCAGACGGTGTTTGGGCATGGAGTGTGAATAACAGCACCAGACAGAGCGTCGTTAATATAGATTTCATAGTCATTACAATGGAATAGTCGGAAAAAACAGTTTAAGGTTGTGTGGAATCGGCAGATTTCAGGAGTTGATCGCTGGTTTTTCCGAATCGACGTTCGCGCGACTGATAGTCGAGAATGGCTTTATAAAATTCTTCCCGGTCAAAATCGGGCCAGAGTGTTTCGGTGAAATAGAATTCGGCATAGGCAATTTGCCAGAGCAAAAAGTTACTTACACGTAGTTCGCCACTGGTACGGATAAGGAGTTCGGGGTCAGGGAAACGCGAAGTAGTGAGCTGGCGGCCAAACACATCCGCATTTATTTCTTCTGGCTTAAGTTGTCCTTTTGCGGTAAGTAAGGCAAGCCGGCGGGCGGCCTCTACAATTTCCCAGCGCGAACTGTAGCTAAGCGCCAGCACCAGTGTCATACGCTTGTTACCCGATGTTTTCTGTATGGCTTCGGCAAGTTCGCGACGACAGCCGGGAGGCAGACTTTCGGTATCGCCGATGGTTTCCAGACGGATATCGTTCTTCATGAGCGTTTCCGTTTCGGCATGTATGGTATGCACCAGCAGCTCCATCAAGGCTTCTACCTCTTCTACCGGACGGTTCCAGTTTTCGGTAGAGAATGCGTAGAGTGTAAGTACCTCAATACCCAGTTCTGCGGCCGCTTCCGACACTTCGCGCACAGAATTTACGCCGCTCTGGTGACCGAAAACACGCATCTGCCCCTGCTGTTTGGCCCAGCGGCCATTGCCGTCCATAATTACAGCTACATGCCTCGGCAGACGGGTGCTATCTATTTCAGTTTTTAAACTCATTCTTTTGTATAATCCATATTCCTCATATTCCCACGCCCGAACACTGCACCGGCTTATCCACCAGTCTGAACGTCAGGGTGAGCCCTACGAATGAATACCAGTCTTTATTTCTCGGATTGCCTCGCTGGCTGCCGATATTGTCTCCGGCGGTGCCCCGGTCGGCAAGTGTAACAGCCAATGGGCCGCTGTTTGCAAGCAGCAATGCCGGATCAGCATACACGGTGCTTACATCGTCAATATAATCGGTAAACGTTTTGCGCAGTCCCCAGTCGGCCACAAGGCCAATGCGTTTGGCGAGGTTGAATTTAACACCGGCACCAAACGGAATTGAGAGCTGGGTAAGCATGTATCCTTTGCTTTGGCCTTCGGTACGAAGCGGCTGCAGCGCAATCCATTCATTCCCCAACGCGGCTTTGGGATTGAAATTAAATACGCCCACACCCACAAACATAAACGGGGTAAACTGGTATTTGTCGTTACCTATGGCGTATTCAATAAAATTAAACTCAGCCCTTGCCGAAAGCTCAAACATACGCGAACGGAAGCTCAGGTTGCGGCGCTGCTGCTCCAGTTGGCCGGAGCGCGAATCAATGCCTTGCACACTGCCAAAAAGCAAACTGCCGGCTACCGCAAACCGGTAGTTGAAATTATGACGGTAAACCAGCCCGGCTGCAGGCCGGGTAAGGCTGTTCAGATGACCGGCCGGATTCAGTTCTCCGGTGTAATACGAGCCGCCAAGAAACAGGCCAATTTCATTGCTGCTCTGTGCGGCCGAGGGTAAGGCTGCGCAAAGCAGAAAGAAACAAAACAGGGTCTTTTTAATCATGAGTTCTTATTTAACACACATTAGGGCAAACGGGCCTGCCCCTATTTTTCGTGTGCATGTGTTTTTGTTCAGCGGCGCAAAGATAACGTATTTAAGCGAGAATTCCGCACCGGAGGAAATGTTCAAGACACTGAATAACAATCAATTACGCCTATCCTGCCCCCAGTGAAGTTTCTCACGTATGGTTTGAAAGAAATGTTGTTCATGAAAACGTATCAGACTGATTTTGAAATCCTCACGCCGGATAATCAGTTCTGTCTCCGGGCCAAATGAACGCTCACGGGCGTCAAGTGTGGCCAGAAACTGCGGACTACGCCCCTCTACTTTCAGGCGAATCACGGAATCATCGGGGATGATTAGCGGACACACATTCAGGTTGTGTGGCGATAGCGGTGTAATTACAAAGCTTTTTGCATCTGGAATCATTAGCGGCCCGCCACAGCTTAACGAATAAGCGGTTGAACCGGTGGGCGTGGAAATGATCAGTCCGTCGGCCCAGTAGGCATTTAAAAACTCACCGTTTACCCATGTGTTTATAGTAAGCATTGCCGATGACTCCTTGCGCTGAACGGTAAACTCATTCAAGGCATAGTTCACATCGCCAAAAAGCTCCGAAGGCCTGTCCAAACGAAGCAACGCCCGCTTATCCAGTGCAAATTCCCGCTTCAGCAAACGTATGGCATAACCGGAAGCCTCCTCCGGCGACACAGCCGCCAGAAAACCAAGCCTGCCGGTATTGATTCCCAATACCGGTATGCCCGAATTTTGAATAAACGCTATGGTCTCCAATAAAGTACCATCGCCACCCAAACTGAGCAGCACATCGGCACGACCGCGTATTTCATTGTAATCGGAAATAACTTCCACGCGCCCCCGGAGCGAGACAAATTGTGAGAAATAGGCCAGATAGTCGTGCTCCGCAATAATTACGGCTTCTGCGCTAAGCTGGTCAAAAAACGACTGCAAGGCCTTTGGCAGTGGCTTTTCGGTGATACGTCCGTATAGTGCAATCTTCATCGCATCAGTTTTTTGCCAGTCTTTCGCGTTTAATTAATAGTCGCTAGCCCTGCAAAACAGTTGCCAAGATAGCTAAGGTTTGCCGCATTTCAGATCAGGTGTTAATAATACGCCGCTCAAACACCATATATCAACAAACCCGCCAATTCTGCCAGAGCAAAATCAGCGGGTTTGAAGCTTTTTTGTGCCTGCCGGCTATCGCCTTCCCCTCCAGTACTTCTCTGCACAGTAACAGCCCCCCTGCAAAATGCCAAATAGCAAAATACAGGCCCCGGCAGGCAAACACTTAAATCACCAAACAAACCACCCCATGCAGCCCCAACGCCCCTCACACAACCACACTACGCTACTTTCTTCCGCCTCTTTTACCACATGAACCGAACAAGCTGTTGTTACTGACAGTCTGGCTTACGGGCCATATCCGTGAGTGTAAACAGACAATCGGAACAAACACAATCACTCGCAGTCTTGACCTCCGACCTCAATTCCCCCCTGATAAACATGCACATCAAAAACACCCCCCACTTTCTCCCCCTCACTTAGTAAGGCATCTCTAACAGGTAGTGTATCATCAAACTTTGTCAAACAACCGGCATGCTTCAGAAAAGAACAATTACCGTTTTCAACAAACAGACTGAAAGACACCCAACAACATACTTAACACAACGCATTCAGCAAAGGGCTTACGGGCCCAGTTACCTCCTGCTCAACTTTAGAATTATATACAGCAAAACTTACGGGCCTTGCTGTACAAATTCTGTCCAACTGCCAATCGAAAAGCTTACGGGCTTAACAATTAACAGCTACTCCTACGGAAAATACAGGCAATAACATACCAGTCGGGCTTACGGGCCTTACCTGATTGCTGAAAAATGCCTCTAACGGATTGTCTTCTTTCTCAGGCTTACGGGCCTTGCAAAAAAAGTAAACTTAACACGGGGTTAGTGGAAGAATTCCTTTTCAAAGAATAGGCTAAACTACTTTTTCATTAACAATAACTATCCCTTATTAACAATACAAATATACATCATCCCATCGCCCTTGTCAAGTTCCCACCTCATTTTTTTGCGCTGATTGTCAGTTACTTGGAATTATTTTCGCTGCTCTGAATTTCTCTATATACAGGCCTTTCAGGCAGTCTGTAAACCGTTGCCGGCGCGACTTTGCAGACTTTGATCTGCGAAACCGCGCCGGACAAGCGTTTGGAGTTGGCAATAACTATTTCAGACGGTATTTACTGCTTTTGAGTACCGATCAATGTAAGATAGCCTGTGGTGCTGTAATCTTGTGTGGGCGAAATAGCCTTTAATACAAAATAGTAAGTCCCGTCGCTGCAAGGCAAGCCGGAAGTAGTGCGGCCGTCCCAACGAATTTCCGGAGCAGTGGCCGAAAATACCATTACGCCCCAGCGGTTATAGATTTCAATGGAATATTCAAGCAGCCCGCTGCTGCTGATGTAAAACTCATCATTGGTTCCATCAGCATTGGGGGTGAAAACGTTTGGTATAAAAATACCTTCTTCCACCTGAATGATGCGCGTTATGGTATCGGTACAGCCCGAAGAATTGGTAACCAGTAGTGTAATGGTATATGTGCCGGCTGTAGTGTAATTATGCTGCGGATTCTGCAGGTTGGATGTAGTGCCATCGCCAAAATCCCAGCTCCAGGTGGTGGCTCCGCCCGAAGCATCGGTAAATATCCAGTTGTTCCCCCAAGGCCCGCTGCTCGAATCGGCAAAATTGGCGTTAGGCGCTGGTGATACTGAAGGGGCACAACTATCGGGCAGCGAGTTACAGCCCGAAGCTGTTAATTCGGTCACACTCACATACCCCGTGCCGGTTGCCCAGTTTACATAAAGCGTATCACTGCCCTGTCCACCAGCTATCACTCCGTTGCCCGGCACTGTCCACTGGTAGTTGCCGCTTCCGTTTTGTACAATGAATAAATTGCCTTGTGAATTTTCGCAAATGGTGGGGCATACAATGGCCGGTGCTGCCGGACGAAGTTCACTCAGCACATAAGGTTCTCCGGCATTTGCAAAGGCCCAGCCAGCACGGGTTAGGGTGCTGAATACGCCTGAAACGCCCGGTGCGGTAGTTTGCATGTCATTCCACTGTACATTGGACGTGCGCCAGTGTGCCAGTGCATTCCAGCTGCCATCTGTGGCCGGAATGTAAAACAGGCGCACATCAGCAGCCGTAGTGCCTGATGTACGTTGTATCGCATGATAAAATGTATCGTTTGCAGTGCAAATCATGCCATCGTTCTGTGTGCGCAAAAAACCATCGTTGTCAGGGTTGTAATTATGAAAACGTACCGTGTACACATCTGTGCTGGCGGCATTGGGTACAAGTTCAACTGGCCGGTAACGGGTAACCCCGTTGCTCGAACCCGTAGGAAAAAGATAGGTGCCCGTGCTGTTTGCCGCACGCGAAAATGTGCCGGGGGCCGTGCTGCTTACAAAACCTTCCGAACCGGGTGTTGTAGTATTCGTAACCGAGCCGGTGGCGGGATCTAACACAAAAAACGTGTTTGTTTGCGTAAAAAGCTCACGGTCGTTTATATTCAGCACGCCACCCACACCTACACGGGCATTAACAGCCTGAAGAGTTTTCCGACGATTGTTTCCTGTTCCCGTTCCCGAAAGAGAAAGGGTATTAAACGTGGTAACAGTGCCGTTTCCGCTGGTAATAAACTGCTCAAGGTTGCCATTGAGCAAAACCGTGCTGCTGCCTGCCGTAAACGTGGCATCATTTACCCAGTCCTGCTCCACACGGTAAGTACCGTTGCCCTGCACGGCAGCCGCATTCAATATCGAAAAAGTACCGGGAAGTGTAAAGGTGGAATTCCGGGTAATGGTAATGTCACCTTCGTTGGTAAAGCTGGTTGAATTATCAACAGTTACTCCGCCATTGGAAATCACCACCGAACCCGGTGCCATATAAATTGTTGCACCGGTTGAATAAACAAGCTGTGCTTCCAGCAGCAGCGGACACAATGCAGGGGCAGTAAACAGTATTACTTTGTGCAGGGGATTCATAAGGGATATACTGGTTAATAACCAAATAACGAAAAATCCTGCTGACAAAAAAAAACCGGAAAACAGCCCGGTTTCAGATGCTTGCTACTGAGTGGGTGCCGAAAGCTGCATTTTCTCAGCAAAATAGGCGCAGAAATCGCGCATATCGCCCACCATTTTTTCCTCGCCGGTGGCCCGCTGAAACGTGTCGGTCATTGTGACAAGCGTTTGGTGGAAAAACTTTTTCATATCGTCCACCAGCATGTCTTTTGTCCATAAATCAATACGCATGGTATTTTGTTCGTCCTCATCCCACATAGCCAGCATAATGGCTTTACAGCGTCCTTCGCCACCGTTGTCGCTGGCATTCCAGCTTATTTTGTCGGGTATATTGTTCTCGTCAAGAACAATCGAATAGTTGATATCAGCTTTGCGCATGATGCAAAGGTAAGCAGTTCAACCGCAAAAACGGCCCGCACGGCCTACAGTTTGGGCTTATACTTCGATTTATTAAGGATGACCTGCGCATCATTGATCGCCATTAGCTGTTCCAAAGTGGTTTGCGGATTGCGCTCCATATACGCCTGCACAATGCGCCAGCCTGTCCACCGCCCCACCGCCCCCGGCGATTCGCGCGGGAAACCGGCTGTAAACGGGGCTTCGGCAGTCATGTGGTTCAGATCGTCTTCTGTTTCCGAATAAATGAGTTTTTCCTCAATCATCGCCGCCCAGATCGAACCTTCGCTCGCCTCACACCAATCGAGCTGACGCTGACTGTAACCCGTAAGCACCGAATCAGGCGTATCGCGCAGCAGGGCCCGGCTTACATAAAGTAACTTCCCTTCATAAATGATGCGGTTCAGCACATCATTCTTTTCCGAATTGTACGGAAACTCCGTAAGCAGCCAGCCTCGCACAAACCCGGCCGGAATGTATTCTGGATTGTAGCGCACACGCTTAAACATCGGTTGCTGAATAGCATCATACCACTTGCTTTTTGTGCCCAGAAAATAATCCAGACTGATTCCGTACACGCCTTCCGTATGCACAAAACTGTAATTAAAATTGGTGGTCATTGCACATACTTTGCGGGGCAGTGGCCGCTTCGGAAAATGGTAGCGGAAGTAACGGAAAGCCTGCGTAAGCTCTTTTTCCGTGGCCGATAAATCAGTGAAACGGCTCAGGCATTCTTTCCGCAACTCGCGCAGGTCCTTGTCGCTCAGCACACGCCGCAACTCGGCATCACACATCAGCGAATCGGGGTAGCTGCCGCAAATTACATGCTGAAAAAACGCATCCGAAAAACCACCATACTCCTTACGCAACCGCGCACGCAATGCAGCCACATCATTCGTATCGGCAAGCGCCAGTACCGAGTCAAAACGGGTGATCTGCAGCTCCGGCACATCTATCTTGGACACATCCACATCAAGCGGGTCCGACGAACAGGAAACCATTGTTAACAATAAAAGAAAACTCAGCAAGGCAAAAAGACGCTTCATTGGCTCTGTTGAAAAAGTTGTATAATTGTATTGGATAACACCAACCTCAAAAGTATGAAAAAGGTATTGATGCTTCTTTTAGCCACTGCATTCTCAGGCACCGTGGCGTTTGCCCAGGATGGCGAAAACGATCTAAAAAACTTCCGTTTCGGGCTCAAAGCCATTCCAATGATTACCTGGTATAAGCCCGATGATGCTGCAAAATTTGAAAGCGGCGGCGCTATGCTCAAATTCGGCTATGGTCTTTCTACCGAATTCCGCCTCAATAAAGTAGCCGTTATTGCTACCGGCCTTCAGGTTGATTATGACGGCGGCCGTATCAATTTAAAAGACACCGCTTACTATTTCCTCTCGCGCGATAACGAACTGATTGAACCCGGCGATACCGCAAACTTCACCGGCGAAAGCACGTTCCGTCTCAACAAGCGTACATACAACACCACCTACGTGACCATTCCGCTTACGCTCAAACTCAAAACCAACGAAATCGGTTACATGACCTACTACGGCCAGTTTGGTGTAAACGCATCTGTACGCGCACGTAGCCGGGCAAACGACGAAGTGACCCCTGTTCCTACTGATGCGCATGAAAAACTGCTCAACAGCAGCGATATGCAGTTCATGAAACTGGCGCTAAACGTAGGCCTCGGTGCCGAATACAACATTCAGGGTTCAACATCACTGGTGTTTGGTGTCAACTACATCAACGGTTTCACCAACGTAGCCAGAAAAGAATCGCGCTACCTGTTCCGCACAGCGTCAAACAACAACAACGCACTCAAGCAGGACTTCCGCGCAAACGCCGTTCAGATTACAGTAGGCGTGTTGTTCTAAACACACACCAATCCATAAAAAACGGCTGTACCCCAAAAGGTGCAGCCGTTTCTTATATCAGCCTGCTTTGTTACAAAATACGTACATACGATTTCACGAGCGAAGGTACACGGCTTTTCTCCCACACCCCATCGCCGCTGGTACTGTCGCGCTGGCCTTTGTTGTTGGTGTTGCCTTCAATGGTTTGTATCGCATCCGTAATTTTTTTCTGATCGGCAGCCACCATGCCAATGTGCGAGAAATCAAAAATCACAAAATCACCGCGCCGCGCCAAGTCTTTTTCGGTAAGTACTTTCAGCTTCTTTCCCTTAGCCCACTTCTCCCAGCCAAAAGCCGATGCATCCAGACAACGCCAGCGTTCAACCGATGCCGTGTCCGAGAGTTTCAGTGCCGTACGCACATCCGTATCATTCAGCCATTCGCGCAGCACCCACGCAGTAAACGCCGCGCACCACGGCCACGGACCCGGCGCCAGCCAGGTTGACTGCTGATACACTTCTATGCGCTGCCCGCGGTTGTTGCCGCCGCTTTCGCGCGTGCCTACTTCTTTTTTGGCTATTGCCACCAATTTATCAAGTAACTGATCCTGTGTAACCGGCATATGGGTAGTGGTTTTATTATTTCTGAAAGTTAGCCATTCTCGCGGCTTAATTCAAAGCCGGCAACTTTCATCTGCATAAATAAACACGCATAACTTCTACCTTTACGGTTATGAAAATTGCTCTCGCCCAACTCAATTACCACATCGGTAACTTTGATGCAAACACGACGCAAATCTGCCAGCACATCCGCAAAGCCAAATCCCAAGGCGCCGATCTGGTGGTGTTTGCCGAACTCAGTGTGTGTGGCTATCCCCCGCGCGATTTTCTCGAATTCCCCGACTTTATCCGCCGCTGCAACGAAGCACTCGAAACTATCGCCGCCGAATGCACCGGCATTGCCGCTATTGTAGGCGCACCCGCCATAAACGAACGCGTTGAAGGCAAAAACCTGTTCAATGCCGCGTGGTTTCTGGCCGATCAAAAAGTGCAAAGCTTCCACGCAAAAGCCCTGCTTCCTACCTACGATGTGTTCGACGAATACCGCTATTTCGAACCGGCTTTCTCATTCAACTGCATCGACTACAAAGGCCAGCGTATTGCCCTCACCGTGTGCGAAGACTTGTGGGATGTGGAAGACGATCTCATGTACACACGCTGGCCCATGGAAGAACTCATCGGCATGCAGCCTACGGTGATGATTAACATTGCCGCCTCGCCGTTTAACTACAACCATGCCGCCAACCGCCGCAAGGTTCTCGCACGCAATGTGCAGAAATACGGCATCCCGCTCGTGTATGTGCAGCAGGTAGGCGCACAAACCGAAATTGTGTTCGACGGCGGCTCGCTTGTGCTCAACCGCAACGCTCAGGTGGTACACGAACTCGCCTACTTCCGCGAAGATTTCCAAATCGTTGATCTTGCTCAAGTGGACACACTTCCTCCTGTGCCCGACAATGGCAGCACCGCCATTTCACGCATTCACGATGCACTTGTGCTTGGCATTGGCGACTATTTCCGCAAAATGGGTTTCAAACGCGCCATTCTCGGCCTCTCCGGCGGCATCGACTCAGCCATGGTGCTCGTACTTGCCGCCCGCGCACTCGGCCCCGAAAATGTGCTGCCCGTGCTCCTGCCGTCTGAATATTCTACCACACATTCGGTTGACGATTCAGTGAAACTTTGCGAAATTCTCGGCATTACATACGATACCATTCCCATTCGCAAAGGCTACGAAGCCGTGCTCGAAATGCTGCAGCCGCAGTTTACCGGCACATCCTTCAACGTGGCCGAAGAAAATATCCAGGCCCGCATCCGCGCCATCACCCTCATGGGCATTGCAAACAAACACGGCTACATCCTGCTCAACACCACCAACAAAAGCGAAGCCGCCGTGGGCTACGGCACACTCTACGGCGATATGTGCGGCGGCATTGCCGTGCTGGGCGATGTGTATAAAACCAAAGTCTATGAACTCGCCCGCTGGATAAACCGTGAGCAGGAAATCATCCCCGAAAACATTATCCGCAAAGCCCCTTCCGCCGAACTCCGCCCCGGACAAAAAGACAGCGATTCATTGCCCGAATACGATGTGCTCGATCAGGTACTTTATCAATACATCGAACTCCGCCAGGGCCCGCGTGAACTGGTGGCTATGGGCTTCGACGAGGTACTCGTAAACCGTGTACTCAAACTCGTAAACAGCAACGAGTGGAAACGCGCACAGTTTGCGCCAATCCTCCGTGTTACGCCAAAAGCCTTCGGCAGCGGACGGCGCATGCCCATTGTGGGAAAATATCTGGGATAAGAATAATCAGGAACGAACCTGCGAAGCAATAAAAAACCATCCGCTCCGGCCCTTCTATTGCAAGGCAAAGCGTGCGGTCCGGGTTAACAGTTCATTCCGCTTTCCTTCCACAATTACATATCCAAACCATCGCCACAGATTTTTACCTTTGCCACACTATGCAAGCACCCATCATTTCCGGCATACAGCAAATCGGCATCGGCATTCCCGATGTGCATGCAGCTTTCAAATGGTACCGCGAAAACTTCGGCATGGATATTCCCGTGTTTGAAGAAGCGGCCGAAGCCAATCTCATGCTGCCCTACACCGGCGGCAAACCGCATCAGCGGCACGCCATTCTCGCCATCAACATGAAAGGCGGCGGCGGTTTCGAAATCTGGCAATACACAAGCCGCACACCCGTGCCCGTGAGCTTCGAATTGCAGCTTGCCGACATCGGCCATTTCGTGACCCGCATGAAATCGGCCGATGTGAAAGGCTCGCACGCTTTCCTAAAAAGCAAAGGTGCCGATGTGCTCAGCGATGTACTCACCTCGCCCGACGGGCAGCCGCACTTTTTCGTGCGCGACCCCTGGGGCAATATCTTTCAGGTTGTGCCCGGCACCGACTGGTTTGGCTCAGGCAGGCAACTTACCGGCGGCCCCGCAGGCGCCCTGCTCGGCGTGAGCAACATGGAAAAATCCATGCAGTTCTATGCCGGCATTCTCGGCTACGATACCGTGGTTTACGATAAAACCGGCAGCTTCGACGATCTAAAAAACCTGCCGGGCGGCAGCACCGAAGTGCGCCGCGTTTTGCTTCGTCATTCAAAGCCCCGCGCCGGTGCGTTTTCGCGCCTGCTCGGCTCCAGCATGATTGAGCTCGTAGAAGCAAAAAACCGCACACCCCGCAAAATTTTTGAAGGCCGCTGGTGGGGCGACCGTGGCTTCATTCACCTCTGCTTCGACATTGTGGGCATGGATAAACTCAAGGCGCTCTGCGAAAGCAAAGGACATCCGTTTACCGTTGACAGCGCCAACAGTTTCGACATGGGCGAAGCAGCAGGCCATTTCAGCTACATCGAAGATCCAGACGGCACACTCATTGAGTTTGTAGAAACTCACAAAGTCCCCGTCCTCAAAAAACTCGGCTGGTACATCAACCTCCGCAAACGCCCCGCCAACAAACCCCTCCCCGACTGGATGCTCAAAACAATGGCCATGAACCGCGTGAAATGATGCGAGAGTTTCGATGTCGAAGACATCAAAACTCGATGCAGAGGAGTGAATCAAGTTTGTAACTTGATTCACTTATTTGCTTTAGCGCAGCACAGTGAGCGCAGCGAACAACCAATCACAGTGAGCGCAGCGAACAACCAATCACAGTGAGCGCAGCGAACAACCAATCACAGTGAGCGCAGCGAACAACCAAGCACAGTGAGCGCAGCG
>JADBYT010000037.1 GCA_020402865.1 Bacteroidota bacterium
AGCTCAGGCACCGGTGCAAAAAACATCGGTGCCTTCGACAAGCTCAGGCACCGGTGCAAAAAACATCGGTGCCTTCGACAAGCTCAGGCACCGGTGCAAAAAACATCGGTGCCTTCGACAAGCTCAGGCACCGGTGCATTGAAACATATTAAGAAACAGGATATCAGGAGTCCGAACTTGTGGTGTTCCCTGAGCTTGTCGCGTTCCCTGAGTTTATCGAAGGGAACTTACTTACTTCACCTGCTGCTGGCTCTTCTTAATAATATCTTCCATCAACTGCTCATTCGACTTGCCGATATATTCCATCAGCACTTTTGAATCTTCGGCCCATTTTGTGCCGGGATATTTGGCAATGATAAATTCGTAAAGCTGTTTAGCGCGCGCTGCGCCGTTGTCCACATTTTCGAGATGATCGTCGTACAGGTTGGCCGTATAAAAGCAGGCGGCGGCGTATTCCTTATAACCTTTGTGCTGATCGAGAATGGTTTCGAGGTAAATAGCCGACTGTTTGTAGTTTCCGGTTGACTGCGCAATCTGAGCGGCTTTGAAAAGATAATCGGCTGTGAGGCTGTCTTTGGGGTAAAGCGTGGTGAAATCTGTATAAGCTTTCAGTGCTTCGAGTGCTGTTTTTGAATTGAAGGTTTTGTCTTCATTCATGCGTTTTTCGGCCACCGAAATGTTTTCGATATACATGGTGCGGGCCTTCGCGCTTGTCGCCAAACTGTCGGCATTGTCATTCTTTTGTGCTGTGTTTCCGCCGCAGGCAGTAAACAGGTTCATCAGCGCCGCAGCAGTAAAAATGCTGAGTGTAGAAATCGTTTGTTTCATCGTCTTATAAAGATAGGGCGGGGAAGACAGTTTGATATTATTTTGAAGGGAAGCGCATTTTGTAATCAGCCGCCACACGTCCGCGCGAAATATCGTTCAGCTTGTTTTTCAGCAGCTGGCGGCGCATCGGGCTGATGCGGTCGGTAAACAGCTTGCCTTCAATATGGTCGTATTCGTGCTGAATGATACGGGCCGCGATGCCGGTAAATGTTTCTTCGTGTGTGGCAAACGATTCATCCTGCCAGCGTATGCGCACATTGGGTTTACGCAGCACATCTTCACGGATTTTCGGAATGCTCAGGCAGCCTTCGTTGTATTTCCATTCGGCGCCCTCTTCTTCAAGAATCTGCGCATTGATAAATACTTTTTTAAAACTGCCCAATGCTTCTTCTTCTTCCGTTTCCGGATCTTCGGCAAAAGGCGCTCCGTCCACAATAAACAGGCGTATTGATTTTCCCACCTGCGGTGCGGCCAGCCCCACACCTTTTGCGTGGTACATGGTTTCAAACATATCGGCAATGAGCTGCTTCAGGTTCGGATAAGCAGCATCAATTTCATCACCTACGCGGCGCAGTACAGGGTCGCCGTAAGCTACAATGGGCATAATCATGCTGCAAATTTACGATTCCGCCCTTTTGTTGCAACAAATTGAGCATTTACGGGCTTTTGCAGGCGTCCGTAAGATTAAAATTCAGTGAAAGCGCCTGTTCAGGGAAGGATTTTATTCAATTCCCGGGCAAAACTTTGCCAGTTCAGTACTTCTTCGTAGCGTTTGCGTGCTGTTGTACGCATTTCCTGCCATCGGTCAGGGTTGGCAATCAAAGCGGCTATTTTATCGGCGTAGGCTTCGCCGGTGGCATCGGGAGGCAGCAGAAAACCGGTTTCGCCGTCGCGTACAATGGTGGGAATACCGCCGGTGGCCGGAGCCAGCACGGGCAGCCCGTAGGCGGCCGACTCGCAGAACACCAGCCCGTAGGCTTCGAAACGGGTAGGGAGGAGGAAGAAGTGCGCGGTGCGGAATTCGTGCAGCAGTTGTTCGAACTCGGCGGGATTGTTTTTGTTCAGGAAGCCTTTTACGTGCATGTGCGTATGCTGCACGGGCGGTGTGCAGCCACAAACCACCAGCTCGGCGGCAATGCCTCGCGCCAGCAGTTTTTCCAGTGTTTGCAGCGCCACAGGGCCGCCTTTATCGTACCAGTTTACCCCGGCAAAAAGCAGCTTCACCACCGGCGGCGGAAACGGCACGGCGGCCGGTGCGCCAGGATCGGTTTCAATATTGGCACCAAACGGAATAATGTGAATGCGCAACGGGTCGATGCCTTTGTGCAATGCCGCCGAACCGGCCGCCCACTGCGAGCAGAAAACGGTATGTGTGCTGCGGCTTATCGCCAGCCGGTCGGTTTCAAGGCTCTGCCGCAGCGAAAAGCCCCAGAGCTGTTGCAGTATCTTGTGGTAGCCTACTGCGCCCGGAATGCTGCGGTCGTTTATATACACCACCGGCAGCGATGAACGCAAACCCGCCGCCGCCGCATTCGATGCCGATACAATGACCGCATCAAAACTACCCTGCGCCAGCCTGCGGCTGAAATATCGCCCCAATGCCCGCCTGAACATCGCCGAGTGGCGGTAATCATACCGCCGCCTGAAAATGCGCAGCGATATTTCGTTGATTACCTGCGCCAGAAACTTCTGCGGCTGTGGTGTGTAAGGACCAAGCACAGTTACATCGCCACAATATTCCTCCAGCGTTTTCAGCAGAAAATAATTGGTGCCCGACCACGCGCGTTTGTCACGCGGATCATCAACCGTAATCAGTGCAAGTTTTAGCCTGGCCATACGCGAAGCAAAGGTAAGAATGTAAACAGGCCGGAAAAATAACAGACTTTTTCCTCTCACGCATAGTGCTGAATCTGTAATTCCTGTGAATTGAATGTTCTGTAATAATTATAAATTAATTGATCGGGTAATTGATACGTATTAAAGCTGTTTTTGTGTGATTTTTGACTTCGATATACAAGAAAAACAGGCTTTTGATTATGTTTTTTATTCTATTAACTCTGACTATTAATATGTTGTGTAATGTATTGATAATCAATAATAAAAATATCAATAAAAACGCTTTTTTATCATTAAAACACTTGACAAGAGGTACTGAATTGTAGTATATTTGTCTTGTATCTGATACTTGTTGTGCACAACACCTCACTGCAGGAGGAAAGAGTAAAAACCGGTTAAAAAGTTACCATTGTTTTACGCTTTATTTTTCACCTAAAACCTTTTTCATGTCAACATTTTTGAAAGATGGCGCTGCGCCTGCGGCTGCCCAGGAAACTGCTGTGCGTTTGCTCACCGACAAACTCAAGACCAAACAAATTATCCTTTCGTTTACCCGTTCGCTTGAGCTTCCGGGATTCGTGGATACGATCTATCAGTTTGGTGCCGTATCGGTTGAACAGCCCAACATGCCTGTGGCTACCGTGCTTGTGAATGCCGAAGGCGGTGCAATTGCCGAAGAGCGTCTTTCCGACCTCGCCCGCATTGTGGCTGCTGATTTTTACGATGCCGAGCCGCTGCGTGCCGTGCGTCCGGAGCCTGTGGATGGTGTAATTACCATCACTCCTTCGGTAAACGATCTGCGTCTCTGCCCCGGCGAAACACTGGCCGAAAAGCTGAGCGTGTTTATTCCCAAAGAAGCCGGTGTGCGTCGTGCCGACGTGTATTTTCTGGCTGATACCACCGGTTCAATGGGGGCATACCTCAATGCCGTGAAAACCGGTGCTGCCAACATTTTCAGCGCACTTACCGGTTTGGGTATCGACATCGCTTTCGGTGCGGGTAATTACAAAGACAACACCGATCCGTATTTCTTCCAGCATCAGCAGGCGCTTACCACTGATACTTCGTTGGTAACCGCGGCTATCAACAGCTGGACAGCAAGCGGCGGTGCTGATACGCCCGAAGGTCAGTTCTTTGCGCTTAATGCACTTGCACAACCTCCCGGAACAAGCATCGGCTGGCGTGCAAACTCCAAGCGCATCATTGTGTGGTTTGGCGATGCACCGGGGCATGATCCGATCTGCGCTTCAATGACCGGTCTGCCTTACAACATCACCGAGGCGCTGGTAACCAACAAACTTGTGGATCAGAACATCGCCGTACTCGCCATCAGCGTAAACGGAAACGGCCTCAACGCCGATCCTGATCCGATCAGCTCCAGCTACCCCGGCTCGTGCCCGCCCAACGGCAACCCCAACCAGGCCGTAAACATTGCGGCTGCAACAGGTGGACAGTCGGTAAGCGGCATCAATGCCTCACAAATTGTAACCACAATTGTGAATCTGGTGACTGCAGCGGTAAACACCATCAACAACGTGAGTCTTGTGCCCACCGGCGACATTATCCCGTTTGTAACGTCCATTGATCCTGCCGGCGGCTACGGCCCGCTTACCCGCGACCGCGATCACACGCTGCCTTTCGCAGTGCTGTTCACCGGCGTGGTAAAATGTGCCGACAAGGATCAGGAATTCTTCGGAACGCTTGATGTAGTTGTTGATGGCGTGGTGGTTGCGCAGAAACGTGTGCGCATTGTGGTGCCTGCCTGCACATCGTGCAAACGCTACGTGTACAGCGTGAAGTATGTGTGCGGTATTCAGGATTTCGACAGCAAGGATGCTCCGGTTCGTCCCGCTTTCTACGCCACCGAAATCAATATCCACAACTACAACAGCAAAGACGCCAACATCCGCAAACACGTGTTGCCGCTTGTGGATCGTGGTGAAGTGCTTGGCCGCGAACCGCGTTATGTGAAGCCCGAAGCTTTCGACGCAATTCTGCTGCCTTCAGACACCGCCACACTCGACGACTGCACGCGCCTGCAGGAACTGCTTTACGGCGGTTCAAATCCGGATGCAAAACTCATGATCGGTTTCCTCGAAATCATCAGCGATGTGGAGCTTAACGTAACTGCTGTTTATACCGCAGCCAGCCTCGAAACGAAACAACTTGTTTCAATGGATGTGGAGCAGTTCACCGGTAAAGTGCGCGGCTAATCTGCGCTCACGGCATCCAACCGGTTGCTGTTAAACCCCGCAGCATCGGGAAAATGCAAACGCCCGGACATTCACTTGTCCGGGCGTTTTATGTTTAAAAACAGTATTACTATTTAAAATCATTTTCTCTTCTTTCGCTTGTTCTTCTCCGGCTCCACATACTGCACTTTACCCATTTCATGCTCAATAATAACTGGCAATGTTTGTGGTAAAGTATCGGGTTTAATGATCGTGTCGGGTGCCAACACTTCTCCTTTAATTATTTCAACAACCGCTGGCTCGCCCATAAGCTGATCTTCGATAATTATTTCCTGAACCGGTGCACCTGTGGTGTAGTTTTCTTCTTCTCCGGTTATACAAATTGTCGCTGGTTTATTTTCCGGCTTTTCGGCGATAGCTGTGGTTGGATTGCTTGTTTCAGGAATGATCATTAAACCATTAAGGTGTTGCTGCGCCTTCGGATAACTTTCTACCGGTTTCTGTTTGGGTGCTGATTTGTTGCACGCCGTAAAAAGCAAAGCGCCAAATGCCAGCCAGAGTGCAGCTGCAAATTTTTGCAGCTGCCATTTTATACGAATGGTTTTTACCTGCTGCACCGGAGTACTCACTTGTGTTTTTTTGAAACGTCCGCATACGTTCTCTTCCTTTTTGCTTTGCAGATAAGCTACTATCTGCTCGTTGCTCATAGCCGTAAAATCAACCACCACTTTACAGCACGAATCGCAGAAACGTCCGTTTTGCCGGGGTTGCATGGCTTGCCAGCTTTCGTGGCAGGGTTCGGGAATATGAATGGCGGGTTTCATAAGCGTTTTGTTTTCTAAAGGATGCGCGGGCCGCTGACTTTCCACAACCACGCATAAAAAAAGGCCAACTTTTCAGTTGACCATTTAGTAATCCGTTTGCTTATCGTCTCGTTGTGTCTGCAGGTGGCAAATCGGGCATCATTTCCATCATACCCAGGGTATGCTCATGAATGATTTCCAGCTCGGGATTTTTGGGACGCATGTGTATGATGTGTTCGTCTTTTGACACTTCGGTAAAGATCTGCTCCCTTTGCTTCACTTTACGAGTTGTTGTGTCGGCGTAAACGGTATGCGTGTTGGTTTCTGCTATCGTGTTCACCGGCCGGGCGGCTTCTTTTTTTACCACCGGCTTGTTACATGCCGAAAACAGCAATGTACCAAACACCAGCCACAACGAAGCCGCAAAGCGTACCAAACGCCTTGGCTTAGCAGAACTGAGCGGTGAAACAGATATAGATTCCGGAGCAGGCAATTGTGTATTTTTCACTCGTCCGCATACCCTTTCGCCATTGCGGCTGTGCAGGTAAGCAATTACTTCATCGTTGTTCATTCCCGTAAAGTCAACCACCACTTTGCAGCATGCGTCGCAATGGCGGCCGTTTTGTTCGGGGCGCATGCGCTGCCAGCTTTCGTGGCAGGGTTCGGGAATATGAAATGCGGTATTCATTGGGTTGCTTTTACTCAAGATGCTGCCCGGGCTTGTCTTCCATAAAGCAGGTGCAATTATTTTACACCCGGCACCGATTCGCTAATGCGGGTAAGCTTCAGGCGCTCTACTTTGGGTTTACCGGCTTCTACACCATCAAGCCTTATTTGCAGCACATTTTGCGCATCCAGCTCGTAGCGTATGCGCTGCGGGAAATCGTGTTCGCGGTTTTCAAATACCGCTTTGCGGCCTTCCGCTTCGGCTAAACGAAACAACACCGGCCCCGGATTTTTCGGTACCGTAGCCACATAGTAAGGCACCCCGTCTATGAGTTCAAGTTTCAACGTTTCTTTAAAAAGCGTATCGCCCGTTACATCAATCGCTACACCGGTTCCGGTAAATGTGTTACTGCCGCTTTTGCTCCAGTGCTCCAGAAATTCAATACCGTTATCATCCGTACTGCTCCAGCTGCCAAGCATCCACGAAAATTTATCAAGGTCTGAATACGTATTGCAGCCCGTAACGAGCAGTGTCACCAGAAAAATCCCGGCCAATTTTTTCATGTGCCAAATTTATCCAAAAACCGGCATTCCTGTTTCGCTAATTACTTGATTACATCAAATACAAAAAGAGCAGACCATTCAGCCTGCTCTTTTTGTAATGTGATACTGGTTTACTTCGCCGGAAATTTGGCGAGAATATCTTTCACCGCATCTTTGTGAATGGTGAAACTCATCATCTTCAGCTTCACATAGTCTTCGTGGTAATAGTAGTAGCCGGGATTTTGCGGATTGTTGCGGCTGCTGCTGCCCGAGTCTTTAATGAGGAACCACATGCCGTTTGCTTTTTCGCACCAGCCTACAAGGTGTACGCCATGATCGTCGGTGGTGGTGCCATTGCTGAAACGGAACTGACGCGCGTTTTCGTCAATGTTTTTCGACGGAATGTCGTATGAAGGAATCATTGCTACGCCCAATTCAGGATTAATGCCGCCTTCTGATACATCGCCGCCAATGGCAATGCTGTAGCCGTTTTTCACGCCGGTTTTGATAATGTTCATCCACACATCAAGCGGCACGTTATGATAATCGGCCGAGTGCCACCAGTTGTCGGGCACCTTGTACTCGGCTTTGGTGTAGTAAGGTGCTTCCATGAGCGACATAAAATCCACGTAGTCGTCGGGATTTATTTTTGCCACGTCGGTCATGTATTGCTTCGGTGTAAGTGTTTTGCCGTTTACGGTAACGGTTGCGGGCGGTTCGCCCATGTGAAACTTGAGAATTGATTTTACGGTGCTGATGGTTTGTTCCTCGTTCCAGTTGCCGCTTGCTTTCACATTATCAAGATACTTTTTCACCTCGTCGAAAAGGGTAACGTGATCGTAAAAAGGCTGGTTTGGCTTGAGGCCGGTGTATGAATCATAAGGTACAATGCCATACATTTTCATCATGCGTGTAACTGCATTCGACTCCGAACCTTCACCAATAAAGGTATTGCCGCGTGTGCGGATAAACTCTTTTGTTTTCTCCACATATTCCCAATACACAATATACGATTGTGATAAGCGCAGTTCCTGTTTCGACTGGCGGTTTACTTCGCTTTCGATATACGACAAGGTGGAAAAACACCAGCAGGTATTTGTGGTTCCCTGCGAAATGGCAGGTGTTGAATACACGGTTTTAAATTCACTCATCGACTTGGGGACTTCCACACCCGTGTAGTCCATCATAAACCGCTTTTCTTCTTCTTTCGGTTTGTTGTTAAACTCGCCAAGCTGTTTTTTGATTTGGCCGAAGAACGGGTTTGAGTAGGTTTTCAAACCTCCTTTATCCTTTCGTTCAGCTTGTGCAAGCAGCACCGCCGATGCCAGCAGGGCACCGGTAATTAAGTACACTTTTTTCATTTCGATTTTCCCCTTAATCTTTTGTGTTTAGCGAAAATAGGGGTTTCTTTCACTTTTCGCATCGAAAACCTCCCAACCGGATTTTTCGGGCGACGAACGGCGTAAAAAGCAGGTTGTGGCAGCAATTAGTTACTGTAAATCATCAGCACATCATATTCAAAATACTTTACCGCAAATTGCAGTTCGAGTAAATACTGAATTGCATTTTCCGGGGTATCATAAAATTTTGATTCATCCCATACTCCGGTTTGATTCTTAGAGGGAATATCATTAAGCGGTAATGAGTTTTGGGGTGATGATTGATCTGCAGGGTTAAAAACTTTTGCTTGTACTACCATCTTATCGCGGTAATTCTTTAATTCCTTCAGAATGTATTTGGAACGATTATCTGTATTGAAATAGGCCGCAGTAAGTGCCTGATTACCATAATCGCCGGTTCGCATCATAGTATCGTTTAGCCCTCTGCGGAATTTATTGAGCATTTCATAAACCCGCTTAGTTTCATTATTCAATTCATTCACTTTATCCAATGCGTCAGGTTGAGCCGGATTACTGAATTTTTCTCTTAAATTATATTGCTCAAGCTGGTTTATTTCGCACCTGTCGTGAAGTGCTTCTTCGGTATAAACCATTGAATAATCAATTGTTTCTCCATTTTTCACCACTTCATCGGCCTGCTCGCTTTCATCTATACTGTCACTTATTCCAAGTTGTGCATCCAGCATATCTTGTTGCACATCGTTCGCCATACGTTGGGTGGTTGCGGCTATCGAAAGAATAGCGGCCGAGCCGGCAATAAACAAAAGCAGCAGTGCACCCACCACAATGCCGGTGGTAATGAGTCCCTGATATTTTCGTGTGTCGGGTGCAGGCATGATTATTTAACGGGAAAGGGTTTGGCCAGACTATCTGTGCATTGCTGACCAAACATCTGGTCGTTGTACAGATTTTGCTCAGAAAGATAATAAATCCTTGCGCCTTTTTGGCGGGCGCTGTCCAGCACGGCGCAGGTTTCGTAAAACCTGTAGCTCACAAATTTCGATTGCGGCCGGGTGTAGTGTTCCGTTTTCAATTCGTTGTACCACCAGCCGCAAATGAGCAGAGCAGGCGAGCTGAGCGTATCGGTAGCAGCCATTATGCGGTTACAGTAGGCCATTTTATTCAGTCGTTTTGAGCGTTCAGACTGCGCCGGACCACTCAGCGGATCGAGAAAGATTTCCTGACCTGCGGCATGAAAGGTAAAAGCCGCTGCCGATGCTTCGGAACCGCGCATAGGGTCGGTAAGATTTATGCTGAACAGAAAAGGTGCAATCAGAAACAATGCGGCCACTATGCGGCTTTGTTTCAGGGTGAGCAACGTGCCGGCAGCCAGTAATACAAACGGCACCATCGGAAGCATGTATCCGGCTTTTTGCGGCAGCCGCAGGTAAGAGGCTATGTGCAGCAGCACAATTACACCGCACACCGCCAGCAGGCGTTTTTCGGTAAATAATGCATTGCCTTGCAAATTCCGTGAGCGCCAGTTTCTTATACCTGCCACCGCTGCGTAGAGTAAAGCCACAATGCCAATTAAACCAAACACGCCAACGCTGGCTTTATACACAATCTTCGCCAAAGGCGGATACGGAAACTGATCGCTGTAATCGAAAAACGTTTTGCCATACACCACAAACGCGGGCACAAACCACAGTACGCCAATTATGCCCGCAGGTACCGCCATGCGCAACCAGAGTTTCACGCTGCCCCACGGATCCATGCGGTTCCACAGCAGCAAAAACCACGGCAGCACAAATACGGCCGTGGTAAGCCGGCATCCTACCGCCATGCCCAGCAACACGCCGCTCCACAGAAAACGCCTTTCACACAGCAGCCAGAACGAACCGGTTACAAAAGCCAGCGTCCACGCATAATCAATCGTATAGGTACCAGCCAGAAAAAATACCGGCGTAAAAGCCAGCATTACCGTTACCGGCCAGGCGGCGCTTAGTTTCAGTTTGCGCAGGGCAAGATGAAAAAACATCACCGCCGCCACGCTCATTGCCACACTCATCAGATTCCATACCCAGGCAGGCTGGTTATATACAGCGCGGTAGGCATATTCCTGCAGCGGATGCCCCGGAAACCGCGATGCCCGGTACTCGCCGCTTTCCTTCATTTCGTAGGCATTCACAACCAATCCCCACGAGTCTTCCTCTACACCAAAGCCATCAAAAATAAACGGCAGCCGCGTAGCAGTTACCATCAGCAGCACAAGCAGCAAATCGCGCAGTACAGTTTTCATCAGGCTTCTTCGGTTGCTGCGCGCTGTCGCAATACTTCAAACAATACAATACCCGTAGCCACCGATACGTTGAGCGAACTGATTGCACCACGCATCGGAATTTTCACCCGCACATCGGCACGTTTCAGGTATTCGCCCGAAATTCCGTCTTCTTCCGAACCCATGATCACCACCATCGGGCCGCTCAGGTCGGTGGCGTAATGGTCAGTGCTGCCTTTTTCGGTACAGGCGGCAATGCGCACGCCCGAATCTTTCAGGTAGTCGAGCGTGAGTTTTAAATTGTCTTCGCGGCAAAGCGGCAAGGTATGCAATGCCCCGGCCGATGTTTTTACCGCATCGGCATTAATGGCTGCCGCCCCGCGCGAGGGGATGATGATTGCATCCACACCTGCACACTCGGCCGTGCGGGCAATGGCGCCAAAATTGCGCACATCGGTTACACGGTCAAGCATAAGCAGCAGGGGCACACGCCCGGCTTCAAACAGCGCCGGCAGCACCTCTTCAATTTTCTGAAATCCCACCGGCGAGAGAAATGCAGCCACGCCCTGATGGTTTTTCGATCCGGCCAGCCGCTGCAGTTTTTCGGGTGGCACGGTTTTGTACAGTATGCCTTTATCGCGCAGCAATTGTTTAAGTTGCACAATCAAATCGCCACGCAGGCCGTCCTGCATAAACAGTTTGTCTATTTCTTTTCCCGCGCGCACGGCTTCTGTCACAGCGTGTATGCCGTATATCAGCGCACCGTCGTACTGTGTTTCTTCGTGTCGGTTATAGTAGTGTGGTTTGTTCATCAGCGTGCCGTGTAAACCTGTCCCTGCCGCCATGCATCCACAGCAGCCAGCCAGTTTATTTTGTAAGCCAGGTTTCGTTCAAGAATATAATCATTGCGGTAACCTTCGGAATACTGCATAAAAGTAAACGAAAGCGCATTTGAATTGCCCGCATCCGAGCCGTAGTACCAGATTTCATATGCCGGATAGCGGTACACACTTTGCGGCCGCCCGAAAATAAGGTAAATCATGCCCCTGTCGGTTTGCCAGCCTTCGCGGTCAGTAGTAAACAGTGTGTTGGTTTGTTCCACGCGCTGGTAAAAGTTTTTTATCACTGTGCGTGCGCGTTCTTCACTTCCAGCCCGGTCGAGCCAGAATTTATCTACTGCGGCTTTGGGTTGTTTGCTGGCGGTAAGTGCAGCGTATTCTTCGCGTGGCATCAGGTAGCGCAGCGGCTCTACCAGTTGCTGCACCTGCCTCACAGCCGGGTAGCCCGTGCGCATGCAGTTGAGCAGCAAACCGCCTTTTGCATTTTCATAGGTGTGAAATGAATAGCGTCCGTAACGTGCCGCGCGGAATGCGACTATGCCGTTTGTTTCCATCCACCATGCCGTATCGGCTTTGGCGTTTTCATGCGTGGTATTTATCAGAAACGGAGGTGCCGCAGGCTGTTGTACCGGCGCGTAGTAACGAATCAGTATGCGTTTCGTGTTTTCTGGACAGTGTATCAGCAGTTGTTCGCCGGTGTCGGTATAATTTCTGAAAACGGGAATACGCTGCTCGGTATTGCTTATCAGAAAACGTTCGGCCGCATCGGTTGTTTCCTGATCAAGCTGGAGCAGTTCAACACGGCTGGTGAGTTTGTTCAAATCGCGCAGGGCCACTTCCACGCTGTACTGGCCCGGCTGCTTTATGCGCATGGCAATGGATCCGGAAAGTATTTTGCTTTGTCCCGGTATGCCTTCATCGGTAAGTACAACGTGGCCACTGTCGGCCACAGTGCGCGGCGCGTTTAATGGGTGCAGAATGTAGCTGAGCAGCAGTTTTGCACTGTAGGTATTGGTATTCAGCGCGCGCACATAAAGCAATTGCGCAGCATCAAGGCGGAAGTAAAGCCGGGTGGCGGAGGCTGATTCGTTGTGCAATGCAAAATCAGCGCGTAGTATTTCGGCCTGCGCATCGTAGTAGGAGGCCATGTTCAACCGCGATGCGGCGGGCATTCCTGCGCGGCAGGTGGTAAGCAGCCAGAGTAATACAGCGAGTACACAAAGCCCGGTAACCTTCAGCTTCATACCTCATCCTCCGTATCGTCATCATCTGCATCATCGGCCATAAACTCAGCCGAGAGCGATTTGGTGGTTCTTGCGCCCAGCTTTTTCAGCTTTTCGGCACTCCGCACCAAATTACCACGTCCTGTGTCGAGCTTGCTGAATGCTTCCTGATGCGCAGCCTGCGCTTCTTCCAGCTTACGCCCGATCTTACGAAGGTCTTCGGTAAAGCCCACAAACTTTTCATACAGTTTACCGCTCTGGCGTGCAATTTCCAGCGCATTGCGGTTCTGGTTTTCCTGCCGCCATATACTGGCTACAGTGCGCAGCGTGGCCAGAAGTGTTGACGGGCTCACAATCACAATGTTCTTGTCAAAGGCCACATTAAACAACTCCGCATCGCCTTGCAGTGCAGCAGCAAACGCAGGTTCCACCGGCATAAACAGCAACACAAAATCAAGACTGTTCAGCGAATAAAGCTGCTGGTAATTTTTTGTACCCAGGTCGTTTATGTGTTTGCGCACGGCAGCTACATGCTCACGCAAAGCAGCAGTACGCTCGTCGTCTGTTTCGGCCGAGGTATAGCGCTCGTATGCCACCAGCGATACTTTTGAGTCAATTACCAGATGCTTGCCTTCGGGCAGGTATATGATCACATCAGGCCGGTGGCGCTGATTTTCTTCCGTGGTAATACTTTGCTGGAGTTTGTACTCTCTGTCGGCCACCAGCCCCGACTTTTCAAGTATGCTCGTCAGAATGTATTCACCCCACGCACCACGTTTTTGCGAGTCGCCTTTCAGCGCCCGCGTCAGGTTGGCAGCATCCGTACTCATTTGCTGATTCAGCTGATGAAGCTGTGCAAGCTGTTCTTTCAGTGATGCGCGTTCCTTGGTGTCTTCAAGATGTGTATCGTTAATCTTTTTCTCAAAATCTTTCAGCTTCTCGCCCAGTGGTTGCAGCAGTATGTCTAACTGCGTGCGGTTCTGGTCGGTAAACTTCTGGCTCTTCTCTTCAAAAATTTTATTGGCCAGCAGTTCAAATTCTTTGGTAAAACGTTCCTGTAGTTTTTCCAGTTGTCCTTTCTGTTCTTCCAGCTGCGTTTTCAGGTTTGCATGTGCTTCCTTTTCGCGCGCCAGTTGAGCCGAAAATTCAAGGTTACTGCCTCGCAACTCATTCAATAATTCATCCGCATTTTTCCGTTCTTCCTTCAGCGTATTTTCAAATCTCTGTTTTTCACGTTCAAGTTCACCACGCAATCGCACCACTTCATCAGCGGCCGATTTTTTTTCGGCTTCAAGCCCCGCATTCGTGCGTTTCAATTCTACCGTTTGCGGATCAATACGGTTTTTCATCAGCACCCACACAAGCAGGGCACCGGCAGCAATTCCACAAAAAATCAAAACTATTTCCACAGGGTTAAAAATACAGAAAAACAACCGCTCTAAATCATCGCATTATCTGCTGAATTTACAGTGAATTCTCACAAAATAGATAAGGAGCGAACCATTAGGTGCATCAAAAACAGGTCAGGCTCCAGCCTTCACTCCAAGTCCTCAGCAGTTTCGTACATTGAAAAGCCCTGTAAACCTTCCGGTCTTTCCGTTCAGTCTGGGCTATAAATTCAAACCGTCCGGCACATCAAATAAACACACCAATTAAAACAAACTCACAATACCAATATGTATTTTCCCGTCGCGCAGCTGCACCGGGTTACCAAACTGCCTGCCCAGCGCATACGTAATGGAAAGTATGCCGGCTTTGGTTTCAAAACTCACACCGGTACCAAACCCGAACGGCGTGTCGGTGGCAAAATCCTTGCTGCGGTTTTCGTACCACGCTCCGTCGGCAAACACAAAGAAAAACGAATTGGTTTCCAGTAAATAGCGGTATTCCACCGTGCCAATGCCGTAGCTCGATGCAAAAATCGACTCCTCGTCAAACCCGCGCAGCGAGCGCAAACCGCCAATGCGGTACAATTCGTTTCTGAAAATGGTTTCGTTTTGCAGCCACGCCGCCTGCACACTGGTTTTAATGGTGCTCCGCCTGCCCAGCGGCCAGTATTTGTCGAGCAGCAGCTCCGCACTGTACTGCACCGTGCGCAGCTTCAGGTTTTGGTACACCACCGGATTCAGGTTGGCATTCTGGCGTATGGTGCGGTTGCCAATATCGGCATTCACCATCAGCTGCCAGCCACGGCGCGGATTTAAACGGTAGTCCAGCTTCTCGCGCCTGAAACCAAGTCCCCACGAGGTCGTATTCACATCGGCAAACGGCGGCAGCGTGGTCAGGTTTTCATACGCCGCGGTCGATAGCAGCGATGAGTTGCGGCGGTTTACATAGGCTTTCAAACTGGCTGCACCGCTAAACATATACAGCAAACCAAAGTTCTGGTTTACGTCAATAAACGATGTATCGCGGCGGTAGAGGCGTATGGTATAATCAAGCCCCAGCGGTGTGCGCAGCAAATACGGGTAGGTGAGGCGCGCTTTCAGATCCTGCGTTTGTTCGCGCAGGCGGCGCCAGTTCAGGTCAATCAGTTCGCCGCGGCCAAAGCTGTTTTGCAGGCGCAGTCGCGCATCGCCGGTAAACACAAGCTGCCCGGTGCGGCTGTCGGGCAAAAAGCCGGCAACCCCGTCAAATTGCCCCGCGCGGCGTTTTTGCAAAAACAGCGTCAGTTTGGTGTATTTCGCCGTAAACAGTACGGTGTGCGATTGTGTTTCGCGCAAAAAGGGCAGTTCACGCAGGCGTGCCGTAATGGCGCGCAGCTGCTGTTCGTTGTAGGCATCGCCGGGTGCTATGCCTATGTAATTGTGCAAAAAGGCGGGCGCCAGTTTCAGATCGCCCTTTACCTCAATGCTGTCAATGCGGGTAAAGCGGCTTTTGTCAAGATGCAGTTTTGCACTTATCGTTTGCCCGGGCAAAATCTGCACACTGTCAAGCCGCACGGCTGCAAACGGGTAGCCATTGTTTTCGCACCAGTTCAGTACATCGTTTTGCAGGCGTGCGGCCTCGGCTATGCGAAGCGGACGGTTTCGCCAGCGGCGTTCGCGGAAACCGGCCGCATTGAGTATTTCCTCATCCACATTGCCTTTTTTGACAAATGCCCAGCGGTAGGCCTCACCCGCATTCAGCCACGCACGCAACACCATACTGTCTTGCTGCAAACTGTCGTAAGCTGCAGCCAGAAAGCCATCGTTCCAGCAACTGCGCAGCAAATTGTTCAGCGCATTTTCGCGCTCAGCTGTATTGGCAAAGGTTTCAGGTACTTTGTAGCGGCGAAGCACATTGGCCGTGCCGTTTTCATACACTTCCAGCCGCAGCTTTCCGGCTGCCTGTATCAGCAGCGGCAAAAGCAAAAGCACAAAAAGCAGCCTGAGTTTCATCGCCCGTAAATTACGCAATGTAAACGGCAGTAACGGCCATTTATTGGGCACCGCCAAACAAACGCGGATCCAGTATCAGCGGCAGGCAATCCACCAGTTTCACCTCACGCATTTTCCGGTGTGCCGGATTAAGTATCACATTAAATTCTTCCGGCACAATGGCCGACGGTACTTTCAGCATCAGCGTTTCCTGCAAGATCAGTTCCCGCGTGCCGTAGCGTACACACTCGGCCGGCGGCGGATACTTCCGCCAGTTGGGCGAAACCAGCTCCGCGTCTATTTCCTTTATCGAGCGTACCGGCACATCAAGCGTAATCAGCCGCAAATCAGGCGGCACTTGCGATACATTGTTCAGGTGCACCCTGAACTCCAGCATAGCCAGCGAACGGCTCATGGCTGTATATACACAGGCATGTCCGGGCAAATTCCAGCGCCCGCCATGAATGCGCGCCCCTTCGCCTGAAAGATCGCGTGCAAATCGCTCACGTGCTATGCGGTAAAGCAGCATAGCAATTTTAACTGAAAATGCCGTGATTAATGCGCTCCAGCTCAGAAACAACCATGCGTATGCCGAAACCGGTATCTAAGTAGGAAAGGGGAGTTTCATTGCCGAATGCCGGAATAGGCGAAGCCAGCCACGAACGGAATGCAGGCAAATTACCGAAGGTGTCTTCGCCGATTTCGTACATGCGAAGTAACTCGAGCATGCGCTCTGTGGTTTCGGGGCGGAAAGGCTCTAAATCTGATTTGCGCATGATGGTGCGGACGTTTATGCCCAGTAAGCGGGCCAGCGTGTCTAAATCAAGATCACTGATGGTGCGGAGCTCCTCCAGGTGGCGGCGATCAAAGCCCTCACGGGTAAGGCGAACATATGTAGCTGCCGGCTCTTTTACAAGCCACCCGCCCATACCTTCACCAACCGGGCCGTAGGGCCGTGGCGGAGACTGCACCCAGGGCTTCTCTTCTTTGGGAGAAGATTTTTTTCCTGAACCGCGCTTTTTCATACACAAATATATGACATTTTTCTTCCATTCGAAAGAACTTTGTCACTTTTTTACTGCAAACCCGGACAGGTGGCATTACCTGCTTTTCCGAATTTTAATCCTACGCGAAGTTCAAATGCCGGTTGTTTTATTGTGACAATGTTGTTGCTGAAAGAGCGGGTCAGATCAGGTACATAATGAAATTCGGTGAGAAATTTGAGTTTCCCGAACGATACGAATTCCACTCCGGCACCAATGCTTCCTGTAGCGTGGAATGGTGTGAATTGCTGATCGGTTTTGAATACGTATTCAAGGCGGGGGCCAATTTTTAAGTAAGGAATAATGGAAAATAATTCCTTGCGGATCATCAGGTAGTTGTTCCAGGCGGCGTAATTGTTTTTGTAGCGTGTGGTGCCCGCCGGGGTTTCCATTTTAGCGCCTTTCCCGTTATACTGAAGTTCGGTTACCCACCGGAAAGTGGGGTGTGCGCCAAATTCGGCAAACACTTCGGCATTCCAGCGCAGCAGGTACTTCAGTTTATCTTTGCCGTTGTTTTCGGCATACAGCCATTTCTGGTTGCTGTATGTAGCGCCGCCCATAATTCCAAAACCCTGAAAGAACTGAGCCTTAGCTACAGTGCCCAGCAGCAAAAGGGCAGTTAATGCAAATGTTTTCATGTTTGCCGAGTGTTTACCCAAAGGTACAATAGAAAATGCCGCTCCTCTTTTACAAGAAACGGCATTCTTCAAACATCTATTGTTTATTACTTACGAATTGTCTTCTACAGTGGCATCCGGCGCGTTGGATTTAACCGATTCAATGCCGTTTTCCATGCCTGCCGCACTTTCGTACATTTCGCTGGTGCCTATAATTTGTCCGTTTCCGGCTTTGAGCACAAAATACGGCTTACCGTTTTTCGACTCCTTTCGTTCGTAACGCTCATCGTTCGGTGCATTGGTGCGCACTGATTCAATGCCGTTTTCGCAACCGCTTTTGTTGCTGTAGCCTTCACTGGTTAGAATAACCTGTCCGTTTCCGGCTTTCAGGTTAAACTGAAACTCACCATTAGAGCGCTTGGTGATGATAAATTTTCCCATATTATGATATGAATTTGTTGTGGGAAAAGTAATCAGGATGTGCTTACATAACTATTTCTGTTGAAAAATAGTCGTGTTTGGGTTTAGAACCTGTGCCGAAACAAAGCCAAAGAATGAATTTTAAAACAGGCTCTTATGCGCTGGTGGTTTCTGCGGCTGGGGCAATTTTCTTCACCAAGCCCTGAAGCACTTTGCCGGGGCCTACTTCGGTAAAGTGGGTGGCGCCGTCGTTCACCATATGCTGTACCGACTGGGTCCAGCGCACGGGGGCGGTAAGCTGGGCTACCAGATTGGCTTTAATCTGTGCCGGGTCGCTTACGGGCATTGCATTCACGTTTTGGTAAACCGGACACACGGGCGTATTGAATTGTGTGGCGTTAATGGCGGCTTCAAGTTCCACGCGGGCAGGTTCCATGAGCGGCGAGTGGAAAGCACCGCCAACCGGCAGCACCAGTGCACGTTTGGCTCCGGCGGCTTTAAGCAGTTCGCAGGCCGTGTTTACACCGCTTACCGTGCCCGAAATTACAAGCTGGCCGGGGCAGTTGTAGTTGGCTGCCACCACAATATCGCCGCTTACCGAGGCGCAGATTTCTTCTACTTTGGCATCATCGAGACCCAGCACGGCAGCCATGGTGGAGGGTTGTGCCTCGCAGGCTTTCTGCATGGCCAGCGCGCGTTTCGACACCAGCACTACTGCATCTTCAAACGCCAGCGCACGGTTGGCCACCAGCGCCGAAAATTCGCCCAGCGAATGGCCTGCTACCATATCGGGCACAAAACTATCGCCAAGCGTGGCTGCCAAAGCTACCGAGTGAAGGAAAATAGCCGGCTGGGTTACTTTGGTTTGCTTCAGCTCCTCGTCGGTGCCGCCAAACATAATGTCGGTAAGGCGGAAGCCCAGCAACTCGTTGGCTTTGTCCATCATGCCACGGGCCAGTTCCGAGTTTTCGTACAACTCTTTACCCATGCCCGAAAACTGCGAGCCCTGGCCGGGAAATACGTATGCTTTTTTCATAAATCGGTTTCGAAGGTTAAGGCCGCTAAGATAGCGATTTTGGCAGGTGCCAAAAGCAGCACACCCGCCTGTTTCGGGCGGGTGTGCTGCTTTTAATGTATTACGTTCGCTTAATCGCGTCGGCCAAGCAGGCGCAGGATGGTGAGGAACAGGTTAATGAAGGTAATGTACAGGCCAAGTGCCTCTATTAAGGCAAATTTGGGCTGTGAGGTACCTACCTGTTCGCCGGTAAGTTTTACCTGCTGAATTTTATAGGCAATAAGACCGGTAAAAATTACCACGCAGGCAATGTCAATGATGAAGGCAAAGCCGCTGCTGCCAATAAAGGCGTTTACGAGCATAGCAATTACCACACCTACAAAACCAATCATCAGAATGGTGCCCAGACGTGAAAGGTCAGCCTTTGTAACCCAGCCGGCAAAGGCCATAATGCCAAAAACACCTGCTGTGATCAGAAACGCTTTCGCAATTACAGCACCCGCGTACGCAAAGGCAATAACGCTAAGACTCATGCCGATGGCTGTGGCATAGCCGCAAAAAAGCAATACAAGCACGCCGAACGAGAGCTTTTCAAAAGCAAAATTCATCACCAGCCCCAGCACAAGCGGCAGGAACATGACTACCCAGCCCACAATACTCATACCCGTAATGTAGCCCGAAGCCGGATCTACATTATACATGATAGAAGTAAGTGCCGGGATATTGGCAAATGCCCACGACACGGCTGCAGTAAGCAGCAGCGCACCAAACATCCAGCCCATTACCTGAGCAAGAAATGCTTTGGCCTTATCACTGGTCACAGCGGCAGTTTGAGTGCCGAAGCCCTGATTGTTGTTCCAGTTACTTTGGTTCCAGTTGTTGTTCTGGTTCCAGTTGTTTTGATTTCCGTAATTGTTCATAGTGTAATTAAATTACAAGTACAAAGTTATACTATTCTATGTCGGTTACGACGGCTAAGTTATTGTGAAAGTAACCGTCTTAACAAATATTAATTTTTGCAATTAGTGCAATTTGGCACCAATCAGGCTGATAAATTCGGAGCGGGTGGTTTCGTTCAGAAATTCGCCGGTGAAGGCGGAGGTGGTGGTTACCGAATTCTGCTTCTGAATACCGCGCATCTGCATACAAAGGTGCTGGCATTCAATTACCACGGCCACGCCAAGCGGCTGAAGTGTTTCGTGTATGCAGTCGCGTATTTCGGTGGTGAGGCGTTCCTGCACCTGCAGGCGGCGGGCATATGCGTCCACAATGCGCGGAATTTTGCTCAATCCCACAATGTAGCCGTTCGGAATATAGGCCACATGCGCCTTACCGAAAAACGGCAGCAAATGGTGCTCGCACATCGAATACACTTCAATATCTTTAACAAGTACCATTTGCTTGTATTCTTCTTTAAACATGGCCGAGCGCAAAATCTCGGCCGGGTTTAAATCGTAGCCGTGGGTGAGGTACTGCATGGCTTTGGCCACACGTTCGGGCGTTTTTAGCAGGCCCTCACGTTCAGGGTTTTCGCCAATCTCACTGAGGATTACTTTGTACTTGCCGGCCAGACTGTCAATGGTTTCGGCTTTGTACTTGTCTATTTTCTGGTAGCCAAATTCTTCTTCCATATTTTGCAGCATTACTCGCCGAAATATTCGACAAAATTATTTTCTGTTTCCTGAATTTTCACGCTGTGCAGCTGCGCACCAAGCGCAGCAATGGGTGTTTCAATTTCTTTCCAGATCGCAATGGCCACGTTTTCTGTAGAGGTCATTACTCCTTGCAGAAAATCTACATCCAGATTCAGATTTTTATGATCGAGTTTGTCGATAACCCGTTCTTTGAGCAGACTGCTCAGGTCTTTCAGGTTCATTACATAGCCAAGTTCGGTATTTACCTTGCCTTTTACAGTAACCCACAGCACATAATTGTGGCCGTGCCAGTTGGGATTGGAGCAGCCGCCAAACACGGCTTTGTTTTGTTCGTCGCTCCAGTCGGGACGATGCAGTTTGTGCGCGGCAGTAAAACGCTCGCGCCGGGTGATGTAAACCATATTGCTGTACAAATATACGTTGGAAAGACGGTGTTTGGACTACCTTTGCTGTCGCAATTGTTGTATTAACAAACAAAGCCTATGCATGTTCTGCTGGTAGCTGCCACTTATTTCGAAATTGCGCCGCTTATTTCATCGCTTCAGTTTACGGCCGATTTATCGCCGAGGCTTAAAAGCTACCGCAGCGGCGAAATACAGCTTGACGTGCTGCTTACCGGGGTGGGCAGCACAGCCACTGCTGTATGGACAGCCCGCGCACTTGCCGCAAAGCAGTACGATCTGGCAATTAACGCCGGTGTGTGTGGCAGCTTTGGCAATACGCCTGCCATTGGCGATGTGGTAAATGTAACCAGCGATTTCTTTCCTGAGCTCGGTGCCGAAGACGGCGATGCCTTTCTGAGCATTCACGAGTTGCAGCTGCTGGGTGAAAATGAAGCCCCCTTTCAGCGCAGCCGCCTGTTTGCTTCGGCTGCCGACAAAGCCGCATTTAAGTCATTGCCGCAGGTAAACGGCATTACCGTAAACAAAGTGCATGGGCATGAAGCCAGCATTCAGGCTGTGCGCACGCGCTGGAATCCGCACACCGAAAGCATGGAAGGCGCAGCGTTTTTCTATGCCTGCCTTACTGCGGCACAGCCCTGTGTGCAAATCCGCGCCGTGTCTAACGTGGTGGAACGCCGCAACCGCGAGGCGTGGAATATGCCGCTGGCCATTCGCAACCTCAACAATTCGCTTACTCATGTGTTAAAAAGTCTGTAATTCATACCATGGAACTCAGCCTCGGTTTTTCGCCCTGCCCCAACGATTGTTTTATGTTTGATGCCCTGCTGCACCACGCCAGCCGCGCACCGCTTATCGATACTGAAGGCCTGGTATTCAAACCGTTTATGGCCGATGTGGAAGCACTCAACAACGCCGCTTTTGCCGGCGAGCTGGATGTGACCAAACTCAGCTACCACGCTTTCGCATACTGCACCGCTAACTACCAGCTTTTGCCAGCCGGCAGTGCGCTCGGCCGCAATTGCGGACCATTACTCATCAGCAAGCGCGAAATTAAAGCCGACGAGGTGCGTAGCGGAAAACTGCGCATTGCCATTCCCGGCAAATACACCACGGCCAATTTTCTCCTCGGCCTTGCCTTTCCGGAAGCAGTGAATAAAGTCCCCATGATTTTCTCCGCCATCGAACAGGCCGTGCTCAGCGGCGAGGCGGATGCCGGACTCATCATTCACGAAAACCGCTTTACTTATCAGGCAAAAGGCCTTCGCAAAATCATCGACCTCGGCGAATTCTGGGAAAGCACCACCGGCACGCCCATTCCGCTCGGCGGCATTGTGGTAAAACGCACGCTGCCCCAGGAAGTAAAACAGAAAATGAACCGCGTACTCCGCCGCAGTGTGGAATATGCCTTCGCCCACCGCGAGGCAAGTATGCCTTTTGTGCGTGCACATGCGCAGGAAATGGATGAGGCTGTAATGCAGCAACACATCAATCTCTATGTAAATGATTTTTCGGTTGATCTGGGGCAGGAGGGAAGAAAGGCGGTGGATACACTGTTTGCTGAAGCGCAGCGCCTGAAACTGGTGCCTGAAATGAGTGATGTGGTTTATATTTAATAAACTATTTTCCTTAATATATTCTGATTGCTAATGAAGAATGCACAGTTGTTTCTGCTACTGATAATTTTATCATGCAACAGTAAAAGTGATATAAAGAGTATTAAACCGATTGAGAAAGTTATACTTAAGGGAACGCAGTGGTCAAGCGATTTTTACTACTACCACAACGATTATTTTTTTCTTACAGATTCTACTGGTTTTTCAAGAGACGGACAATACTTATGGAGTACTCCCGTTGATCCGGTATTGTACAATAATTCAAGCGACAGTATAATATTTTTTAACAGGGAGTTTTTTACATATTCATTAAATGATACCCTGCTGAGAATCTGTTATACTCCGTTACAAAGCAATTCTTTACATAAAATAGAAGATCGTGTCTTTATTGCTGAAAAAGGTGACAGCAATAGTGTTGTATTCAGATCAGAACATGAATATTCTTACGGGAAAGAATATTTGATTTTGAATACGTTGAAGAAAAATGTCAACCAATAAATTCTTCCAGTGACAATCAGAAATCAAAAAACGATCCAGACCATCAGCTAAAAAAAGAGCTACTCAACATTGATCAATCCAGTATCACCACCACCCCAAGCCCAAACTTCAGGTACCTGAAATCGTCTTTTACTTCTTCGCCGGTGTAAGCAGCCGGAGCCAGTATAAACGCACCGAAATCCTGCGGCAAACTATCGTAATCCATTTCCTTGTCTTTATCATCGAGGCGGGAAGAAATGAGTGACATGTTATAACTGCAACTTGCTTTCAGCCCTAACGGCCCAAACATATACATGAGCGAAAACCCTCCGGAAACTTCGCCATGAAATGAAGTGAATTTACCATCGAGGGCAGTTGAGTTAATAGGAGTTGTGCCCTGTTGAAATTCCGATTTAATAACAGCACGGCCCAGACCTGCACCAAATTCAATTAAACCCAGAAAACGATTCTCCCCGAAATCGCCAACCGGTATCATAAATTTGAAATTTAGCAGGTTTGAATGCAGGCTTAAATATCGCTGTGCCTTGTTGGTGAAGTTAAACTCAGCCGTGCTTTTGGCTCGCGAGTATTCCATTCCCAGAATTATCGGACTGTTTGAAGCTGCAATACCGCCACCAATGGTAAAACCTGTGCCTGTTTGTGAAAAATCATAAGACGATAATGCGAAACCGTTTGTAGCCACGTAACTATTGGCAAAAGCGTTGAACGATTTTGAATTAATTTGCTGAAAGTTCGGGTTGATATAGGCGATTCCTACCTGTGCTTTTAACGATAGTAGTTGAAGAAGAAGAAATGAAGTGAGGATTATGGTTTTGCGAATCATGATATTTAAGGGGAATTAAGGTTAGATATAGAACGAAATAAATTATGATTTATTTTAGAGAAATTTTCGGATGGTCAGCTTTCCCTATCGAAGAGAATAATAAGATCACCTGAAAATTTACCCTCGTTATTTTTCAATCCGGCAAGCAAATGCCACACAACTTCAAGTCCGGTTGTTAAGCGTTCGGGCACCGCATGTGTGGTTGTGCCCGCCGATGAAACGATTTCGAATTTTTTCCGATGATGCAACAGTTCCGGGGCATTATATATTTTCTCCATTTGCGAAGCGTTGCCAAACGTGTTTTCTATGTATTGTTTCAGGCTCAACTGCTCATCGGGCGTTAAATAGCCGAATCCTTCTTCATCAGGAGAAACAGTTGTTTTTGATTCGCCGTTAATAAGTCTTCCCGATATAATAAAATTCCACAGGCGGATAAACTCTTTGTTTCCTGTATCACAAACCAGTTCAGTGCTTTTGGCATATTGCCGGCGGCTTAACAACGGGCCGGTTAGTTCGATGTATTCCTCATTTGCATCGGAATCGCTCAAATATTCGCCAATGAAAACCGAGACAAGATATGTGCCGCCCTGATAATTTCCCGTAAAAAAATCATCCGGCAATGATTCATTGGCCTCAATAAATTCATTGGCGTTTATTTCGTTTTCATCCGTCCAGTCAATTTCGATATGTATCTCTTCTAACCACCAGTTTCTGAAACACTGGTAATGCTTAGTCAGCAGCGGTTGCAGCGAATGGCTATTCCGGATGCGATAAAAGGCTATACGACTACCCATGCAGGTTGTATTAATTGCTTCACATAAACCCTTTGCAGCGATAAAGTAACAGCCGCCGCACAATTTCTATCTTTGTACCTCTAAAATAACATAATATGCTCGTAGTAACCGGAGCCGCCGGCTTTATCGGAAGTTGTCTTGTAAGTCGCCTCAATCGTGAAGGACACACTGATTTGATTCTTGTTGACGATTTCTCGCACGAGAGCAAAACACGCAACCTCGAAGGCAAGAAATACGCCGAACGTATTCACCGCGATGTATTTATTGACTGGCTGGCCGGGCATGCAGGCAAAGTAGAAGCCGTGCTGCACATCGGCGCTCGTACCGATACCACCGAGTTTGACCGAAGCATTTTTGAACGCCTCAACATCAACTATACCAAAGACATCTGGCGGCTTTGCACACAGCATCAGATACCGCTCATTTACGCCTCCTCTGCCGCTACTTACGGTTTGGGCGAACATGGTTACGACGATAATCACGACATTATTCCGAAACTCAGGCCACTCAACCCTTACGGCGATTCGAAGAACGAAGTGGATCAGTGGATTCTGCAGCAAACCGTGGCGCCGCCGCATTGGTACGGGCTTAAGTTCTTCAATGTATATGGCCCGAACGAGTATCACAAAGGCCGCATGGCTTCGGTAATTTTTCATGCATTCCGCCAGATTACGGCCACCGGCGGCATGAAACTCTTCCGTTCGCACAATCCTGAGTACAAAGACGGCGAGCAGTTGCGCGATTTTATTTACGTGAAGGATGTAACTGATGTAATTTATTTTCTCCTTACCAAACTCCCGGAATCCGGTATCTACAACTTAGGTACAGGTGAGGCCCGTACTTTCCTCGATCTGGCGCGAAGCACTTTCGCAGCTATGCAGGTGTCCGAGAATATTTCCTTTGTAGATACACCTGCAGATATTCGCGATAAATACCAGTATTTTACTGAAGCGAATATGCAGAAACTTCGCAAAGCCGGCTATCAGACCGCATTTCATACACTTGAAGAAGGCGTGGCAGATTATGTGCAGTTTTACCTGCAGCAGAATAATACACTGTAAATTTTTACCCGTTCCCGGTTCGGCAAGCTCACCGTCCACGAAGGCGAAGTACCCGTTCCCGGTTCGGCAAGCTCACCGTCCACGAAGGCGAAGTACCCGTTCCCGGTTCGGCAAGCTCACCGTC